>DAOVXM010000120.1 GCA_030636125.1 Chloroflexota bacterium
ATTGCACCTTCTTATCCCAACGTGAGGGAATACCATAATGCCCAAGACGTAATATAATTTGTTTGCTTACAACCCGTCCCCGAGTAGCCCTCTGATAACCACCCCACCTGAGGGCTATTCGTTTCCTTACACGACACAACTTCCAGTAACGAGCAACCTGAGCCGGGGGCGATGAGAATCTCCAGATAGAGAAGCGGTACAGCTGGCGAACCAAGGGCAGGCTAGTGCGCATCTTGGAAAGTTAGAAATATATCTAGAATCGGACAAAGCGCCTGGTCGCATTTCTGCTATAATCGGTAAAGCATGGCAAAATTTTCACCAACCCTTAAGGCATATGTCCCGTAGCGCTTCTTTAAACGTAATCCATCGAGTGGTTCTCCTAGCTATGCTGGCTATATCGGCGCTATCTTTGAGCGCTTGCCTGGATGACTTAGCCTCCACAGGTGATACCCCGCTAGAGGAATGGCCTGACACCCCAGGATGGTACTCGGTATATTTTACCGACCCAGGCGGACCCCATGCCCAATCTCTGCGTGGCGGCCCTGACGCTGAGCTGGCAGAAGCAATCGACCAGGCTCGTCTGAGCGTAGATACAGCCATCTATGACCTTGACCTGTGGAGCATTCGCGACGCACTAATTGAGGCGCATCGCCGTGGTGTCAATGTGCGCGTGGTGACCGAGAGCGATAATATGGATAGTCCTGAAGTCCAGGAGTTACAAGAGGCGGGCGTCCCGGTCTTGGGAGACCGCCGTCAGGGATTGATGCACAATAAATTTGTCGTGATCGACCGTTTAGATGTCTGGACTGGATCGATGAACTTTACCATTAACGGAGCCTATCGCAATGACAATAACTTGATCCGGATTCAATCTTCGCGCCTAGCGAAAGATTATATGGCCGAGTTCGAAGAGATGTTTGTGGACGATCAATTTGGTTCGGGTTCACCAGCCAATACACCGCATCCGAGCTTCTCGCTGGATGGCAGCCTCTTGGAAGTGTATTTCTCCCCGGATGACGGCAGCGCGGCGCGTTTGATCGAGCTCATTGCAGGTGCGCAGGAGAGCGTTTACTTTATGGCGTATGCCTTTACCGCAGATGATATAGCCCAGGCTCTGGTGGAGCGTACCCAGGCAGGCATAACTGTTGCGGGTGTGATCGATCAAGGTCAGGCAAATAACCAGGGAAGTGAATATGAGTCTTTGTTAGCAGAGGGCCTGGATGTACGCCTGGATGGTAGTTCGGGCAGGATGCATCATAAGGTGATCATCATCGATGGTCAGACGGTTGTTACCGGCTCGTATAACTTTAGCGCCAGTGCAGAATCCAGGAACGACGAAAATACCCTGGTGATTCACAATCCCCGCATCGTTGACCAGTACCTGAATGAGTTCGAACGGGTTTTTGACCAGGCAAGGTAGTGAGGGGATCAGAGATCGCAGGACAAAATGGAGATAAGACAGCTATGACTGATAATAAACCGGTGCGTGCCTACCGTATCGAAACCCCACGCACGGTAATTCGTTGCTGGAACCCTGAGGATGCGCCGCTGTTAAAAGCGACTATTGATGCCAACCGCGAGCACTTGAGGCCGTGGATGCCATGGGCGAGCGGCGAACCTCAAAGTATCGACGAACAAGTTGAACTACTGCGGCGCTTTCGTGGTCAGTTCGACCTGGATCAGGATTATATCTACGGCATCTTCAACCAGGAAGAGACCCAGGTGATCGGGGGGACTGGTTTGCACACACGACTTGGCGAAGGGGCGCGCGAGATCGGTTACTGGATCCATGTTGACTACATCAACCAGGGCTATGGGACCGAGGTGACAAGCGCGCTTATCAAGGTTGCTTTTGAAATCGATCAAGTCAATCGAGTAGAGATCCATTGTGACCCCGAAAATACGGGGAGCGCGGCAATTCCAAGGAAGATAGGTTTAACCCACGAAGCCACCTTGCGTGCTCGTGTTTTCGACAGTGATGGGAAGCCGCGCGATACCATGATCTGGACCCTGTTTGCTGACGAATACCCGGCTAGCCTGGCTTCAGAGGCTGAGGTTAAAGCGTTTGACGCGCTGGGTAAAAGAATCCTTTGAATATCGCCTTTGCTATTGTAAGCTCGTGCCTGAGGGCAGCCAGTAAGAAACATGGCTTAATAATGAATTTTGCTAAAACTACCCTCGAAGTAAAACAGGTCATTTGCCCGTAATCTTATTCCTAAATTCCTGATCATAAGGAGTGTAAATGGAACTAGAAGATAAATACTATATTGGACGAGTTTTTGACCCCTCGGGAGGACAGATCACCGACCAGCCTCTGCTTTATGACCCTGGCGACCTGACCACCCACGCGGTGGTGGTCGGCATGACCGGATCTGGCAAGACAGGGCTGTGCATCGACCTGTTGGAAGAAGCCGCTTTGAACGGTGTGCCGGCCTTGATGATCGACCCTAAGGGTGATATCACCAATTCCCTGTTGCATTTCCCTGATTTGCTGCCTGAGGATTTTCAGCCTTGGGTGAATGCTGACCAGGCGCGCCGTGATGGCAAGTCGCCAGAGCAGGCCGCCACCGAAGCAGCCGCGCTCTGGCGAAAAGGGCTAGGCAAGTGGGATATTGGCCCAGAGCGTCTGCGCGCCCTGAAAGACGCCGCCCAGTTCGCTATCTACACACCCGGTTCCGACGCCGGTATCCCGATCAGTATCCTGGCATCGTTAAAGGCTCCTGCCATCTCTTGGGAAAACAACCGTGAACTGCTGCGTGAGAAAATTTCCGGCACGGTCACGGCTCTGCTTGGGCTGGTTGGCGTGGAAGATATCGACCCTGTACGCTCGCGTGAACATATCCTGTTATCCAACATCTTTGAATATGCCTGGAGCCAGGGTAAGGATCTTGATCTGGGCGAGCTGATCCTACAAACTCAGAATCCACCTTTCGAGAAGCTGGGTGTATTCGAAATAAACACTTTCTTCCCAGAGAAGGAGCGTTTTGAGCTGGCTATTCTGCTCAATAATATTTTGGCGGCGCCTGCTTTCCAGGCCTGGATCGAAGGACAGCCGCTTGATATCCCTGGCTTGCTCTACACACCTGATGGCCGTCCGCGCCACAGTGTTTTCTATATCGCCCACCTGCCCGATGCTGAGCGTATGTTTTTTGTGACCCTGCTTTACTCCGCGGTTGAGACCTGGATGAGAACTCAAAGCGGCATTACTTCATTGCGAGCTATCCTGTATTTCGACGAGATATTTGGCTACTTGCCACCAATTAGTAATCCGCCCTCTAAGCAGCCTATGCTACGCATGTTGAAACAGGCGCGCGCTTTTGGCGTAGGGCAGGTGTTGGTCACCCAGAATCCAGTCGATGTTGATTATAAAGCGCTCTCCAATGCCGGAACGTGGTTCATCGGCAAGCTGCAAACGGAGAATGATAAAGCACGTCTGCTGGATGGTCTCGAGAGTGCCATGTCGGGAGGCATGGACCGTGGGGAATATGACCGCTTAATCTCTTCGTTGGGTAAAAGGGTCTTCCTGCTCCATAATGTCCATGAAAAACACCCACAACCATTCCAGACACGCTGGGCGATGAATTACCTGGCAGGGCCGCTAACCCGCTCCCAGGTCCCAGCATTAAACCAATTGGTAGGTGCAGGAGGGGCTTTACAGCCGCTGGAGGTTGAACAACTCTCCACAGCTGCCCCAACGCCTGGGCGCGGAGTTCAAGAACCGCAACCGTTACCCCCGCCGGTTGGTGAGGTGCAGGCTACAATCCCGGCCTCGCCGGTCACCACTCATGAATCGCAAATCGACCTCGGCTCTTCCACTCGCCCTGCGGTCCCCTCTGGTATCGCAGAGTATTTCTTACCTAATAACCTAACCCTCAGCCAATCTGCAAAAACAGCAGGACGTTCACTTCTACAAGGTACCCGCACCTTAGGTCTTCTGTACAAACCGGTGTTGATAGCCCAGGCTGATATCCGCTTTCTCCAGCGCAAGTACAACCTGGACCACGAAATTCGTCGCACAGCCTTGGTTTTTGAACCTGACCGGCGCGGGACGGTCCGCTGGGAGGATTGGCAAGCCAGCCCGGTCGACCCGCGCGCGCTAGACCGCCAGCCTCCGCCGGAGGTGCAATTTGCCGCGCTAGAAGCACCACTTTCTGAAGGCAAGATATTACGCTCGCTGAAAGCAGATTTCACTGATTGAGCCTATCATACAACTGAGGTAAAGGTGCGCGCGAATGAGACCTTGAAGATCTATGCTGGTCCTGAGGTCTCCCAGGCTGAGTTCCGCAAACTATGCACCGAGGCCGCGCGTGAGAAGCTCGAAGACGAGGCTGAGAAGGTTGCCAACTCTTTCGACAAAAAGATCGAACGCATTGAAGACCGTTTGGATAGGGAAGAACGCGAGTTGCGTGAAGACAAGGCAGAACTGTCTCAACGTAAACGGGAGGAATGGGGGACCCATGCCGAAAATGTCTTCAGCCTGTTTGGAGGTCGTAAACGCCGCCTCTCCACCTCATTATCGAAGCGCCGCATGGCTGAAAAGGCTGAAGCCGATGTGGAAGAATCGGAGGAAGTCATTGAGGATTACGAGCAGGATATTGCCGAGCTCCAGAAGGAGGAGGAGCGCGCCCTGGAGGATGTCATCCAAAAGTGGCGCGATATAGCTGACGATATGACTGAGATTCCAGTCACACCTTATAAGAAGGATATCCTGGTCGATCTGTTTGGAGTAGCCTGGATGCCGTTCCATATTCTGCAGGTCGAGGATGAAGTCCTGGAACTGCCCGGGTTTGGTGAAGGGTAAGATAAGTGTAAAAAATGGCCCTTTGGAAATTGCTTTGGTAAGCTGCCTCCTTGTACGGAGGTTTCCAGAGATCCAAAAAATTATTGGTATACAAATTGGAGGTAAATGATGACAACGACCAAACTATATCTACAAAGAAAAGGAAATGAGGTCTGGTCGACGCGACCGGACGTAACTGTGTTCGAAGCCCTGCGGTTAATGGCTGAGAAAGATATCGGTGCCTTGCTGGTGTTTGAGTCTGACCAATTGGTCGGTATTTTTTCTGAACGCGACTATGCACGTAAAGTCATCCTGCAAGGCAAATCATCAACGGAAACCCTCGTTGGTGAGATTATGACTCCACAGGTGGTCTATGTTCGGCCCGAACAAACTATTGAGGAGTGCATGGCCTTAATGACCGAAAAACGTATTCGCCATCTCCCTGTTATGGAAGATGGTCGCGTAGTAGGTTTGATATCAATTGGCGATGTGGTCAAGTCGATTATCTCTGAACAAGAATTCGTCATCGAACAGCTGACAAATTATATTACCGGCAACACGATGCATGACTATCTGGATAAATCGTAAAGGTGACATCTTGAAGGATGGACGCACGCTTTGCGGACGGGTGGCGCGCAAGAAGAGAAACCTTTGCCAGCCTGATAAATTTTAGGAGCTGTCGATGACTTCCGAGAGAATGGATCGAACACGTGAGGGGGGTCAAGCACCTGCTGACCATCTCAACGCCATCGGTGTCTTGACGCGCCGGGAGGTCGAAGCGCATATCATTGCTCCGCTGTTGGAAGCACTGAGTGATGAATTTGGGCGCGAGCGCGTGCTAGAGATAACTCGCCAAACGATCGTTGGTATTGCCAAGGAGCAAGGGAAGCAACTGGCTGAAAGCATGGGTGGGAATACGCTGGCTCATTTCGCTGCTTCGCTGGACGCCTGGAAGAAGGATGATGCTTTGTTAATCGATGTATTGGAGCAAACTGAGGACAGTTTCTCGTTTAATATAACACGCTGCCGCTACGCCGAGATGTATGTTGAGCTGGGTGTCCCCGAGTTAGGGGTGCTTCTGTCGTGCAACCGCGATTTTGCCCTGATCGAGGGTTTCAACCCCGAAGTCAACCTTACCCGCACGCAGACCATCATGGAGGGAGCGCCATTTTGTGATTTTCGTTTTATGCTGCGAGAGGAAGAGTGAACTGTGAAAACGCTGCTGGTACTGCGCCACGCCAAGTCTAGCTGGAAAGATCTATATCTGGCCGACCACGATCGCCCGCTTAACAAGCGCGGTAAACGCGACGCTCCTCGCATGGGTCGACTTCTGCTAGACGAAGATTTACTACCCGATCTGATCCTCAGCTCTACAGCTAAACGTGCTCGGATGACAGTAGCAGGCCTTATTGGTGGAAGCGATTACTCTGCTGAAGTCCAATTTACCCGAGATTTCTATCATGCCTACACGGAAACTTTTATCACCATCCTGAGCGAATTGAAAAATAAATTTGAGCAAGTCATGATCGTCGGGCACAATCCTGGCCTGGAAGAATTGCTTGAAGTTTTAACGGGAGATTATGAGCGTATGCCCACCGCTGCACTGGCCCAGGTGGCATTGCCCATCCAAAGTTGGGCGGATTTGGAGGAAGAGACGGTGGGTGAATTGATCATGGTTTGGCGTCCGAAAGAATTGGATGAGTGAGACTTTAACGATGGGTTTCTCACCTTGGTTGATCCTTCTGGCCCTACTCATTTATGGTGTTATCCATTCCCTTCTGGCTTCTTTAGGGTCGAAGAAACGTGCTCGGCAGGTTTTTGGGAAAAGTGTAGATCGTTGGTACAGGCTGGCTTACAATGTGTTCGCCACAGTGAGTCTACTGCCGATACTGGTTTTACCTGCCATCTTACCGGATAAACATCTATACACGGTCACATACCCGTGGGTGGTGCTTTTCCTGGCGGTTCAGGGGCTAGCAATACTGGCTTTGATTGTGGGTCTATGGCAAACTGGGATATGGTCATTTTTTGGGCTGCAGCAATTAGTGGAGCCAGTTCCGGCTGAATCTCAACAGTTGACGATCCACGGGTTGTACCGTTGGGTTCGCCACCCATTGTATACGGCAGGCTTGGCTTTTATCTGGTTCGTTCCGGTGATGACTGTCAACCTGCTTGTCTTGAATATTGGCTTAACGCTCTACCTGATTATGGGAGCGATTTTCGAGGAGCGTAAATTGCTGCGCGAATTCGGCCACGCCTACGCTGAGTATCAAAATCAGGTGCCGATGTTGATACCGCGCCCAAGCGGTTGGCGGAGTACAGACAAAGTTTGAACATATAACCAATACCCGCCGGTGAAGTGGATCCTCACCGGCGGGCTTTTTTATTTCTTAATCAAAACGAAAGGCTACTGCTTTGTCAAGGGTGAAAGTTTCATTCGATATCCGAGTTACTGCACCCTTGACAAAGCTTAAAGTGTTCCGTCCACGATCTATTCTTACTAAATAATCATATTTGACGGAACACTACTCTTTATCACCCTCTTCAGCGCCTGGAAGGTACTGGTCGATTAGTTCGTCTGTAAGAGCTTGCCGGAATAGTTGACCTCCAAAACGGGAAAGCTCACTGGCTACGGTTTCGCGCCATTCGTGTTCTACAATAGCGATCAGGGCTGAGGTACCAG
>DAOVXM010000213.1 GCA_030636125.1 Chloroflexota bacterium
ACGGATGGGGTATCCCTGGAGACTTTAAAGTGGATCAAGGTGTTAAACGGACTGGGCCTTGAAAACTTTTGTTTCGCCGGGGAATCTGACTGGCCTGCGGAGCGTTCTTATATCGTGCCAGAAGCTCATTTTGAGCACCCCGCCATCCGGAAGCTGAATATCGACTTGTTTGACGACTATATCCGTTCACTCGAAACCACCCAAAGCGTGGAAAAGCTAAAAAACCATTTAAAGGGGCATCTATACAAATTTATTAAGCAGTTCGATATAGAGTTACTGGTGGTAGAAAATGCCCTGGCAATTCCTATGAACGTTCCCCTGGGGCTGGCATTAACAGAATTGATCGCTGAGACCTGCATACCCACCATTGCACATCACCACGACTTTACCTGGGAACGACCGCGCTATGCGGTTAACGCGGCAGATGACTACTTGCGCGCCGCTTTTCCACCAACCCTAAAATCAATCAACCACGTGGTCATTAACTCGTACGGCCAACAGCAACTGGCATTACGCACGGGCGCCAGTTCCACAGTCATTCCCAACGTGATGGACTTCGAGTCGCCACCACCCGAACCCGATGGCTACGAGGCTGACCTGCGTGAGGTGCTCGGGATTAGCCCGGATGAATATTATCTCCTGCAACCCACCCGCATCGTCCCCCGAAAACGGATCGAGCGAGCCATCGGTCTGGCAAAACGGTTGGGGCTGCCCTGCACGGTGGTGATATCACATGCCTCCGGAGATGAGGGAACAGACTATGCAGACTTCCTCCAGGAATACATCCAGCTATTGGATGTTAAGGTCGTTTTTGCCGCGAATACCTTCGCCGGCGAACGGGGGTTGACGCCCGAGGGGAATAAGATCTATTCCCTGGGCGACGCTTACCAACCGGCAGACCTGGTTACCTATCCTTCGACCATTGAGGGATTTGGCAATGCCTTCCTGGAAGCCATTTTCTACCGCAAGCCAATCGTGATGAGCACCTACGAAATCTATCGTATCGATATCAAGCCCAAAGGATTTAACGTTATCGAATTTGGAGATTTTATCACTGAAAAAACGGTGATTAAAACCCGGGAACTCCTGCTCAACCCCCAACTGGCAGAAGAAATGTGCGATATCAACTATAAAATTGCCCGCAATCATTACTCCTATGCCAACCTGGAGAAACTGCTGGTAGCTATGTATAGCATCAGCCTCGGTGGTTGACCAGGCGAAACTAGTAAATTCCTGGCGGATATGGAAATCCACCCTACGTAGGTCAGGTTTCTTACCTGACGGATTAATTTACGGATAGGTTCTTGTTGCAACTGTTCAGACAAAAGTCTTCCTGCAGGAAAACCTGCTCAACCTACCTTGGGTTAAAAGTTACGATATATCAAACTTAGATCGAGACTCTTGGAGAAAATAAAATGAGTGAACTCAATTCAGAAGCCGTCCAACATCCCCCCGTTGAGGTACAGGAAAGCAACAACAACTCAGTGGCAGTAGCAGCTATCATCGCCATCGTAATTCTCACACTGGCTTGTATATTATCCTGTACGGTCATGACGGTTGCTTTTTTAGTTAACGCGCCCTGGTAAGCGTTCGCACAACCACAGATCTTTAATCTACGCACTTTGTGCAGCATATTTGAGAGGGATATTCTCTTAAGGCCTTTAAGCGACTATCTGGGTCTTGGGGATCAAATTGAGAGGTCCATCGTGAAGACTCGTTTCGTTATATTAGTTACTCTAATTGTTTTGGCCGTCAGCGCTTGCGGTGGGGCAAGCGGTCCAGATATCCAGGTTGAAGATCCCTGGGTGCGAGCGGCACCCATGCTGGAGAAACTAAACCAGAGCGATGAAGGCATGTCTTCCGGGGGCGAAATGGAGAGTCAAATGGACGGGGGCAACAGCGCCGCATATATGACTATCGCTAATAAAGGTCGCCAGGCAGACCGCTTGGTAACCGTCGAGAGCGATGCAGCCCAAGCCGTTGAAATTCACATCAGCGAAATAGTAGACGACATTATGACCATGCACCAGGTCGATGGCGTGGACCTGCCAGCCAGGGGGCAGGTCGAATTAAAACCTGGAGGTCTGCATATAATGCTGATCGGCTTAAGCAGAGATCTGAAGGCGGGTGATCAAGTCTCGCTCAGCCTCGGTTTTGAAAAGTCTGGAGAGATAAAAGTTGAAGCTGAGGTACGCGCGCCGTAGCTCGTTACGGTTGAACGACAGCTGGTCGCCAGGCAGGATCAAAATCAAAACGCTCCCAAGTCGTTTTTTGTTCACGATCTGCACCACTAACTGCCATTATGTAAATATCGTGGTTCTGGCCTTGCGGCCAGCTCTCAAATGCCAGGTAGCTTCCATCCGGAGAGTACTTGGCTTCCAGCGCCGGGGCTGGACCCAGGTTATAGCGGAACTCATCATAGCCATCCTCACTATACGAAGCCACCACAATCCCTGGGATTCGCCCCTGACTTTCAACCTGAGTGAACAGAATCCGCTCTCCATCGATTGACCACTGTGGGTGGGTGTTGATCTTATCACCGCTGCGCGAATACATTTCTTGATTACTCCCATCCGGGTCCATGGTCCATATCTGCACCGGGCCTTTTTGGGTGGAAACAAAGGCGATTTTCTGGCCATCCGCTGACCAGGAGGGCTGCCTGTCATAGGAATACCGCAGCGATAACCGTTCAACTAGGTAATTCTCATTATCATCCTTAATATTCAAATTCATGGAATAAATCCTGGCTCGACCACCATTCCTCAACGATGTAAAAGTTATCGTTTTACCGTCTGGCGACCAGACCGGATCAAAATCTCCACCAGGTATATCACTTGAGAGCTGCTCCTGAGATTCAGGGTCATCTAAATTGATTTTCCATAAACCCGAGCCACGATACAATTCTTGATTCGTATCACATGGGGAGGTAAAAACCAGCCATAGGCCATCCGGTGACCAGGCAGGCTGGCAAGCCCCTCCAGAGATATTTGTGATCTGGAGCGGTTCTTTGTCATCATCCACATCTAGAAGCCATATCTGGGTCTCGCCATTCTCGCTCCGATCTGAGGCAAAAGCAATTTCTCCGCTTCCTCCCCCTCGTGGAGCTGGTGTGGATGTTGATGTAGGCTCAAGGGGAGTGGGCGATGGCATCGTGGTAGCCGTGGAGATTATTGTTGAGGTTGGAGTTGGCTCGAGTGTCTGGATTGGCGTGGGTGTAGCTGTGCCAGCAATAATGGGTATCGGAGTATTTGCCACAGTCGGAGTTGGCGAGGCGCTGGTGAGCGCCACGGGCACCGGGTTAGAGCCTATTGGTACGATCGAGGCCAGGGCTTGCTGGGCTTGTGCTGGCCAAGATGGATAGAATATATAAGCCACGAATCCCGCCGCGACCAAAAGTATCCCGACCAGGATGATAAATAAACACCCTGACCGCCGGCCAGATCTCGAACGGCTGGGTAGCGCTGCTTCCTCCACCGCTGAGTTCCCAAGTAAATTGTATGGAGCAAGTTCATCTGCTCCATGCACATACTCGCCACCGGTCGAATTGGCTATGGATGCAATCGGAAGGTATCCGCGATCACCTGAAGAAGCTGGTGGCGGCTCAACGACATAATTACCTGTCTTCCGAGGACCTGTCACCCCACGAACACTGAATAAGGACTTCTTAAACTCTTCGGCATTTTGATAACGATCAACCGGCTTAACAGCCAGAGACTTCTCAATCATAGCGGCCATGCGCCGTGAGATCTTGGGATTGTGCTCGCGCATGGAGGTGAGGTGGGTTTGATCCATCGCACGCGCCAGTGCGTCCTCTGGAATCGTTCCAGTCAACGCGGCATACAGGGTGGCACCTAATGAAAATATATCTGAGCGATTATCCGTTCGAGCGGTTCCATATTGTTCAGGAGGGGAATAGCCTGGCGTCATTGCCCGTGCTCCGGTCGTGGTCGCCTGACCGGTCTGGATGAACTTTGCCAATCCAAAATCCACCAGGTATATCTGCCCGTTTGGGGTTATTTTTACATTTCCGGGTTTGATATCTCGATGAATTACCGGTGGAGTGTGGGAATGGAGATAGCTCAACGCGTCGCAGATCGCCGCGCCAATCAAAACCGCTTCTTCTTCACTAACGACCCCCAGGCGGTCCATACGTTGGCGTAAATCTTCCCCCTCTATATAATCCATCACCAGGTATTGACCCTGGTCCTCAATGACAAAATGGTCGGTAACGCGGGTGAGGTTTGGATGGCGCAAAGTCGCCAGGATTACAGCTTCGTTACGGAACTGGCGTGCATATTCCTCGGTTGTGAACAGATTCTCTTTTAATGCTACCTCAACGCCCAGATTTTCATCCACGGCGCGGTAAACCGAACCCATGCCTCCACGGCCAAGAATTTCGACAATACGATAGCGATTATTGAGAATAGAACCGTTTTCCAGCGTCATACTAGATAACAAGTATTACTTGCTAGTGTTGCGCCATTATTACCAAACAATCGATGCACTTTCGCCGCGCAACACTAGTCATACAATACAGTATCATACCCAATCATGCTTTCAGCCTGGTCCTGCTTAACTGGGACTACGAGAGATCAAATGTCCAGGTTGCGTACCTCGCGTGCGTGGGTTTGGATAAAACGGCGTCGCGGCGGCACTGCAGAGCCCATCAACATATCAAATGTGCGGTCAGCTTCGGTGGCATCCTCAATTGTCACCAACAATAGGGTTCGCTTTTCCGGGTCCATCGTTGTTTCCCACAGCTGCTCCGGATTCATCTCACCTAATCCTTTATAGCGGGAAAGGCTCACCTTTTCAGCATTCGAACCCAACTCTTTAAGTAAACGCTCCTTTTCAGCCTCGGTATAGACATAATGCGTTTTTTTCTTATAACCGATACGGTAAAGCGGTGGCTGGGCGATGTACAGATGACCCTCCTCGATCAGTGGTTGCATATAACGGAAGAAAAAGGTTAGCAACAAGGTGCGAATGTGGCTACCATCGACATCAGCATCAGTCATCACGATGATGCGCCCATAACGCAAACCTGATACATCAAAGGTTTCACCAATCCCTGTGCCCAATGCCGATATCAAGGCTCTGACCTCGTTGTTGGCGAGGATCTTATCAAGGCGAGCTCGCTCTGTATTGAGGATCTTGCCACGCAAAGGGAGAATCGCTTGAAAGTGACGGTCTCGACCTTGCTTGGCACTTCCACCTGCGGAATCACCCTCAACGATGTAAAGTTCTGTCTTCTCAGGATCGCGTTCAGAGCAGTCCGCCAGTTTTCCCGGTAAGGTTAGGCTCTCAAGAGCGGATTTTCTGATCACCAGGTCACGTGCTTTGCGGGCTGCATCGCGCGCTCGCGCTGAGGTGAGGCATTTCTTTACGATCGCCTTTCCAGCGGAGGGGTTTTCTTCCAGGAAGGTACTGAATGCTTCGCCGATTACACCCTGGGCGTAGGTTTGCACTTCAGGGTTCATCAGCTTTACTTTTGTCTG
>DAOVXM010000494.1 GCA_030636125.1 Chloroflexota bacterium
AAACGTGCACGTAGGTGTATTGAATTGATCGATCATTGAGGAGTCATTATGCTTGAGCGCAACCAGGCCCAAGAATTGAGCCAGCAGGTCTTGAAGAGGGTTGGCAAGGACCAGGCAGAAGTCGTTCTGGTATTCAAAGAGCACAAGTTAACGCGCTTCGCCAATAACGCCATCCACCAGAATGTTGCCGAAATCAACCTCACCCTTTATCTGCGCCTGCTGCATGGCAAGCAGATCGGATTGGCATCTACCAACAGGCAGGACCCGCCCGCATTGGACGAGTTGGTGGACCGCGCCCGGACCAATGCCCAGGCCAGCCCAGAAGACCCGAGCCATCCCGGTCTGGTAGAACCAAAGGAATATTCATCACTCGACTGCTACGACGAATCGACCGCCGGATACCCGCCCCAGGAGAGAGCCGACCAGGTGGGCATCGTGTGCCGACTAGCACAGGAAAAAGGTTTGAACGCATCCGGCGCGTTTTCTACCGGTACCAGCGGAATGGCAGTTGCCAATACCAGCGAAGTGTTCGCATACCACACAATTACCGAAGCAGATTTCCAAACCACGGTCATGTCGGAAGACTCCTCAGGCCGCGCTCAGGCTTCCGCTTGGAGAGTATCTGAACTCGATCCGCAGACCATCGGCCAGGAGGCGGTAGACAAGGCAGAGCGAGGTCGCAATCCCAGAAACATCGAACCCGCTGAATACACCGTGGTCCTGGATCCTTACGTAACAGAAGATCTATTAAACATGTTGAATATGAACGGGATGGGAGGCCAGACAGTGCTCGACGGTCGCTCATGGATGAACGACCGCTTGGGTGAACAGGTCATGAGTCCTTCTGTGAACATTTGGGATGACGGTTTGGACCCCCAGGGGATGCCGATGCCCTTTGATGCTGAAGGTGTACCCAAGCAAAGGGTTGACCTGGTGAGCCAGGGGGAAGTCAAAGGCCCAGTCTACGATCGCTATACCGCAAAAAAAGCCGGGGAAGCCAGCACCGGACATGCTATTCCCCCTTATTTCCCTGCTTTTGTACGCGCGATTGGCCCGCTTGGTCTCAACCTGTTCATGTCCCCAGGTGAAGCCAGCCTGGATGAAATGATCGACACAACCGAACGCGGACTGTATATCACCCGCTTCTGGTACACTCGCCTGGTGCATCCCCGCGACTGCATCGTAACCGGGATGACCCGCGATGGCGTCTATATGATCGAAAACGGGGAGATCGCCTACCCGGTCAAGAACCTGCGCTTCACCCAATCTTACCTGGAAGCTTTGGATCACGTTGATACGATCGGGCGTGAGACACTCCTGCTGAAGTCTGAGTACGGCAGCCATGCCAAACTCGTGCCCGCGCTGAAGCTGAGCCGCTTTAAATTCACCGGTGTGACGGTCTAAATACACGATTGACTTGGGGAAAATTTTGAGGTGACTTCTTTCTAAACTAATCCTACCCTGCCAGTAAGATCATTTCCCCTTTATCTTCATGCATTCGCCCCGCTTGACCTGGTAAACATCAAAATCCCGCGCCACCTCAGTATTGGGAAACACCGCCCGCGCTTCAGCCAGCACGTCCCGTTCTCGATAACGCCTGGAGATATGAGTCAGGATGAGTTGTTTCACTCCCGCATCTAAAGCCAACTGCGCGGACTGTTGGGCGGTAAGGTGCCCAAAATCGCGGGCCATATCGGCCTCTTCATGCAGATAGGTAGCCTCGATGACCAGGAGATCGGCTGTACGCGACACATCGAGCAGATTTGTCGTACGGCTCGAGTCACCAACGTGCACATAACGGGTGCCAGGTTTGGTCGGCCCGAGCACCTGATCCGGTTCGATCGTGCGCCCGTCCGGCAGTTGAACCGATCGACCCGCGACGAGATCACGCCGCAGGGGACCGGGTGGAATTTTCAGTTTTTCTGCTTTGCGTGGTAAGAAGGGACGGCGGGGGCGCTCTGCGAACAGATACCCAAAACAATCGGGGCCACGGTGATCTACCGGAAACGCAGATACAGAGAAATCTCCCTCCTCGAACAACACACCAGGCTGAATTTCGATCAAATGGACAGCCATCGGCGGCTTGGCCCCACGCAATACCACACCGAAGACCAGGTCCCGGATGCGCTCCAAAGCCCATCTTCCGGCAAATATCTCCAATTCATCGATGGTCTCCCAGCGAGAGAAGGTGGACAGCAAACCTGCCAAGCCCAAGATATGGTCGAGATGACCATGTGTGATCAGGATGCGGTTCAGCCGCTTGAAACCGATACCCGATTTGAGGATCTGACGCTGGGTTCCTTCCCCACAATCGATTAGAAAGCGGTATTCATCATGTTTTACAATTTGGGCGGTGAGCCCACGGTGGATTGATGGAGCAGAAGCTGAAGTGCCCAGGAAGAGGATCTCGAACATGGTGGATGCCTTTCGCGCAATAAAGTGCGTGATGCCCATCCGACTAGCCACGCCTAGAGAATTGTACCTCAACTCGTATGCCCCAATGGAACGCCAACGCACAGAGAATAGCAGACCATTTGTGCTATAATCCTCGCAAGTACAGCGATTAAGTGCTTTGTCTCATATTTCTTTGCACTTTGTAGCCTAGCCCACTTCGGTAAGCTCAGTGCAGGCTCCTTCGACCCTGCTCAGGACAGGTCTTGTGGGCGTTGTGTTTCTAGTTGACGGGCACAAGGCCCCCGCAAAAAACGGGGCAGGCTCTAGGCTACAGGCTCATCTTATTAAATTATTTTTGCGATGCAGCATTAATTTG
>DAOVXM010000304.1 GCA_030636125.1 Chloroflexota bacterium
GCGCCCAGGCTTCGAGTCGCAAACCACGCTCGACATCCACTAGTTCATCGATTACCCGTTTAGCGTAACTCACCGCTAAAGGCGCAGCTAAAGCAATTTCCCGAATTAAAGATTTTCCTTTCTCTTCAAGTTCTGTGCCTGGAACTACATAATTTACCATTCCCCAATTTTCGGCTAATTCCAGGTCAACCATACGACCGGTCATGATAATTTCTTTGGCGCGAGCCGGTCCAACCAGCCGACTCAGGCGAGTTGTTCCCCCAACATCGGGTATGAGCCCCAGGCGAGCCTCAGGGAGACCGAGCTTAGTATGATGGGCGGCGATGCGAAAATCACATGCTAGAGCTAACTCAAGACCCAATCCCAGCGCATAGCCGCGTAATAAAGCAACAGTCGGAAGGCTACACCGGTCCACTTTGTTGAGGACAGATTGAAATGCATCCGTTACATTCAACATACGATCCTGCCAGTTTTCACCAAAAGCTTGTGCCACTTCCGGGAACGCGACCAGGTCAATTCCAGAGGAAAAGCCACCTCCCTCACCTTTTATCAAAACGCCTCTCACGCCGGGTGTGCTCTCAGCTTTTTCGATTGCCTCTGCTAGAGCGACCATCATTGGCCAATGGATAGCATTCCGTTTCTCAGGACGGTTAAGGATGATTTCGAACACAACCCCATCTTGATTTACTCGGACAAATTCAGACATGTGTTATTACCTCCCGAGGTGAACAGCAATGAGCTTCTTATGGTAATTATCTTTTTAAACCAATTTTCCAACTTATCAGCGGTTGTGCTATGAGACTCCCAATAATTCGGCTAGTATTTGCCTATCGATTCCAATTCTCGTCCAGAAACTGTTGAATTTCGATCAAATAGCCGTTTACATCACGAAAGAAACAGTGGTAGATATTAAACTTGCAATTCAATGCTGGTGGCTTCTCGAAAGTCACACCATGGTTAAGAAGATACTGGTACCACTCATCCACTTGTGGGGTCACCAGAGTGAAAATAACATCCGCGTGATCAGTTGAAATATCATCGCGTTGACAAAAACCAACATAACTGCCCTCCCCTGTACGATAAATACGGCAAGTTCCTTGATCAAGAGCCAACGTCATCCCGACCACATCTTCATAAAAATGAGCGGTCGACGGAAGATCTGATGTGTATAGGAAGGTAATCTGAGAGTTGATCGGCGGATGAGACATCATACATTCATTAAGGAAAATATAGAATAAGGACAATGGATCGATTATGGTGCTCAAATTTAGAACAACCCACACTGACCTTGATTGGTTTTAACAAACGATCGTCAAATAGGAACATAGTATGTGAATATGCCAAATATATCACACACTCAATCACTACAGGACGAAAAATCATGTATGAATTAGACCTATGACTATTTTTCTCGCCATCGTTTATGTACTCATATAAATGGATATAAAAAAAATCGATTACCTCTTGTCAACTTTTATGTATTAAGCTAGGATATCTTAACCAGCCTGGCTGGGTTGTGTAAGTTAAGCATATCAGGAGAGATCACCATGTCTAGTAGACTCAAAATATCGATCGCACTTGTAGTTGCAATTTCCACCATCTCAGCTTTTACAGTATGGGCAGACACCATCTATTTGCCACTTATCAAATATGACCCCACCTCGACATTAGTTCCATCGCCGACCCCCACAAAGACCCCCACTCCTACGCCTGGGGTGGAGATCATTGATATTGAGTACGCGCCTCCCGAACCTCAGGTCGATAATGAATATATAGAAATAAAAAACGAAGGTAATGATGATGTAGATATGGAAAACTGGAGGATCAAGACAGAATCTGGTGAAAGATACGATTTTCCAAAATTTACTCTCCGGGAGGGTAGGACGGTCAAAGTCTGGAGTGGTTTGGGCGTTGATGGTTCTAGTAATTTGTATTGGAAGTCGCAGGTCGAGATCTGGAAAGATAATAGTGATTGCGCCTATTTGAAAGACTCCGATAAAGTATTGATTGACAAATACTGCTATTAGTTAGGAAGGAACTCGTGTCATAAATGGGCTATAATTTGAGCCCTATGGCAAATACCTTCTCACAAACATACCTGCGCCGTCATATTGCTCTACCAGGAGAGCATGGAGCCTGGGTTTTTCTGCTTAGTCCATTGTTGATCGGTCTGGCAGCAGGGGGAAAACTGACCATCGCTTCACTATACCTGGTGATCGCTTTGCTGGCAGCATTCTTTCTTCGTCAACCCGTCACCATCGCAGTAAAAGCCTATTCTGGACGGCGCTCCCGGCGTGACTTACCGGCTGCCCGTTTCTGGATGCTTGTTTATGGCACAATTGCCCTACTCGCAGTAATATCCCTGGTTGCTGAAGGCTATGGCTATGTGTTAATATTGGCTGTTCCGGGAATTCCCGTATTTATATGGCACATGTACTTGGTCAGTAAACGGGCTGAACGCCGGCAAATCGGGGTAGAGGTAGTGGGTAGTGGTGTACTGGCTCTAGCGGCACCGGCTGCTTACTGGATAGCCATAGGTAGTACCGATCCAATAGGATGGTGGTTGTTCATCTTGACCTGGTTGCAATCAGCAGCCTCAATCGTTTACGCCTACCTTCGACTTGAGCAGCGGGAACTCTCTGAAATCCCAAGCACCGCCATACGGCTGCGGATGGGACGGCGGGCTCTTATGTATACGAGCTTTAACCTGCTTGCAGTGAGCATCTTTTCTTTGGGCGGTTCGCTACCCAGCTTACTACCCGTTCCATATGCCCTACAGTGGGCCGAAAGTATCTGGGGGATAATGAAGCCGGCGGTCGGTGTAAAACCAACCAAAATTGGTCTCCGTCAACTGGTTGTTAGCACATTATTCACTATTTTGTTCATCCTCACCTGGAATTATTCTTACTAGGTGTTACGTAGTTGAAGCGGAATTTATCCGAGAATAGTGTGTATGGGTTATGTCTGCACACACCATTTTTCAGAGGCTACTCAACCTAGCCTAAGCAGTTATATTACATCTATAAACTCTTCCACAAATAAGCGTAACCTAAATACACTTTTGGGGTTAACTGGTAATGGAAGAACGTATCTTTATTTCTATCTTTCCAATAAGCCAGTCGAGATAAATCCTGTATATCAAAACCCAATAAGTGGAGGTAAATTATTATGTCAGAAGAAAACAATGTCCCTGAAGCTCCTGAAACCCCTGAAGTTCCCGAAACTCCTGATGTCCCCGAAAGCCCTGAGATCCCAGATAACACGGAACTAACCAGCGACGATAAACTTTGGTCGGCGTTAGGATACCCAATTCCAATAATTGCGCTTATTGCCCTCTTGATGGAAGACAAGAAGACGCGACCCTTCATCAAGTTCCACGCGGTGCAATCCCTGGTGCTTAACGTAGCGCTCTGGATCTTGATTTTTATCCTCACTATCACAGTCGTCGGTGCTGTTTGTGCACCGTTCCTCTGGTTTGTGACTTTTTGGCCGGCGTATGACTCCTATCGCGGCAATTACACGGAAATTCCGGTAATCTCCAACTTCATTAAGAACCAGGGTTGGGCGTAAATCCATTCAATAAAGTGTCTAAGACTACGTAATTCTTCCCTGTCATTGGCGGAGATATAGGTAAAAAATAAATCTCCTTTCAGCCATCGACAGAGGGTGGGTAATACCTGCCAAATTACTTGACATTTCTATGAACCACACTTAGAATGGAAGTGAAAAATCTAACGAGATTAAGGGAGAGATCCGGCAAATTCCGGGCACCGAAGGGGCAAATCCAGCGACGAGTATCCCTGGATGAAACTCTCAGGTAAAAGGACCCTCTTCTCGTCAACCTCTGGAAAGTTTTGCGGTGGTTATCCACCATAACACCGAAGGGGCAAGCGCTATAAACTATGGGCGCGAATCTCTCAGGTTCAAGACAGAGGTGCACGCAATCTCAGCGTGCGCCTCTGATTGTTTTTAATAACTGATTTTTTCATACACTGAAGCTCGCATTTAGATATCTGACCTACTTCATGCCGCTTTTACACTAATAATTTATAGGAGGTTTTCTATGAATATCCCTAAAGATCTGAAATACACCGAAAACGATGAATGGATCAAATTTGAAGGAAATGTTGGGACCATAGGTATTACCGACTATGCGCAAGAACAGCTCTCTGACATCGTCTTTGTAGAAATTGTTGTCGCCGAAGGGGAGCAGGTTAGTAAAGGCGATCCATGCGCTACGGTCGAATCGGTCAAAGCCGCTGCGGATATTTATTTGCCAGCAAGCGGTACGGTGGTTGTTGTCAATGAAGAACTACTTGACACACCCGAGATGATTAACAGCGATCCCTATGGCGCGTCCTGGATGATTAAAGTAGAGTTGAGCGATCCTTCTGAGGTCGAAACTTTACTGGATGCTACCGCTTATGAAGCTCTGCTCGAAGAACGAGATTAATCCCAGGGAATATTATTGTCTTATGCATAATTGGTGAGTGATTAGCCTGTATTTTTACACAGGCAATCTTTAC
>DAOVXM010000396.1 GCA_030636125.1 Chloroflexota bacterium
AGCCTTTCTTCGCAGCGACTACGCCCACGCTTATCTCAGGAGCATCGATGTTTCCGAGGCTCTTAAGCGACCGGGGGTTGTGGCAATTTACACCGCTGAGGATATGGGAGATGATTGGAAACCAGGCCCTCCACTGGTCGTTCCTCCCCCTACGGTCGAGGATGTCCTTTTCCATTCGCGCACCCAGGTGCCATTGGTCAAGGACAAAGTGCGCTGCGCGGGGGAGCCGATCGCAGTCGTTATCGCCGAAAGCCGCTACATCGCCGAGGATGCCATTGAGGATATTTATGTTGACCTTGAGCCACTTGACGCTGTGGTAGACCTCGAGAAAGCTCTGGAACCAGGCAGCGCGCTGGTCCACGATGACCTGGATTCGAATCTGGCCGCCCACCTGGTTCAAAGAAAAGGCGACTATGCCGCAGTCAAAGAAGAAGCCGACCTGGTGATTAAGAGGCATTTTGTGGTAGACCGGGGCGCGGCGGCCGCTATTGAAAACCGGGGCATTGTAGCCCAGTGGGATGAAAAAAGCCAGCATCTGACGGTTTGGGATACGACGCAGGCTCCCATCCCCATTCGAAACGGTCTTGCTGCAAGGTTGGGTCTGTCCGAATACCAGGTCAGAGTGATCGCACCTTTTATCGGTGGTGCTTTTGGCCCCAAGATCATGATGTTCTACCCGGAAGAGATGGTTTTGCCCTGGGCCGCCATAAAACTGTGTAGACCCATCAAGTGGGAGGAAGATCGACGGGAGAACTTTTACGCCACGACCCAGGAACGGGTGCAGGTACACCAGGCCGAGATAGCCCTATCCAGTGACGGGCGCATTCTGGGTTTGAGCGATGAATTTCTCCATGATACCGGTGCATACGACCCCTATGGCCTGACCATCCCCCTCAACACGCAAAGCCACATCCTGGGCCCATACGATGTCGAGAACTTCTTCTCCGAGGTCAGAGTTGTATTCACCAATATGATTCTTACCACCCCCGTGCGCGGGGCTGGTCGACCACAGGGTGTCTATATCGTAGAGCGGTTGCTGGACCTGGCTGCCAGGGAGCTGGGCATAGACCCGGTCGAGATTCGGAAGCGCAATCTCATCCCGCCTGACGCTTTCCCCTACGAGCACCACTTCATCGACCAGGCTTTTGCGCCCCTGATCTTCGACAGCGGCAACTACCTGCCCGTGGTGGAAAAAGCCATGGACATGATCGGTTATCACAAGTTCATTCAAGAGGAACAGCCGCGCCTGCGTGCGGAGGGCCGCTACGTGGGGATCGGGCTCATCCCCTTCCCCGAGACGACCGGCGTTGGACCGTATGAAGGCGGACGAGTAACGGTCGAATCCAATGGAAAAGTAATCGTCGCGACCGGTGTTGGCACACAAGGTCAGGGGCACTTCACCTCCTTTGCGCAGGTCGTGGCGGAACAGGTGGGCGTGGAGGTGAGCGACGTTCGCCTGGTTACCGGCGACACATCAGAGTTCCACTGGGGGACCGGCACCTTTGCCAGCCGCGGGGCTGTCGTGGCGGGAAATGCCATCCATGCCGCAGCCGTAGGAGTCCGCAAGAAGATCTTGAAACTGGCCAGCGAAGTCCTTGAAACGCCTGAGGAGGAGCTGGAGCTGGATAACGGTATGGTTCGGGTGGCTGACATTCCACGCCAATCCATTAGTCTGGCTGAACTGGCAGAATTGGCAAACCCCCTGCGCGGTGCGGTAGAACCCGGCACGGAACCCGGCCTGGAAGCCACCGCCTATTTCGGCCCCCGGTACGGAGCCACGGCCTTTGGCACGCACGCCATGATCCTCGAAGTAGACCCGGAGACAATGATGGTCGAGATCAAGCGTTACGTGGTTGTTGAAGACTGCGGAACCATTCTTAACCCACTCATCCTGGAAGGCCAGATTCATGGCGGTGTGTCCATGGGCATTGGCAACTCTTACTACGAAAAGCTGGTCTACGACGATAATGGGCAACTGCTCAACGCCACCCTGGCGGATTATTTGATTCCCTCGGCTACGGAGGTGCCCCGCATGGAGATAGGTCATGAGCAGACCCCTTCTCCGCTCAACCCATTGGGCACAAAGGGCGCGGGTGAAGCGGGCGCTATCCCGGTTCCGGCGCTTTTTGCCCAGGCCCTGGAGAATGCCTTGCACGATTACGATTTTGAAATACTCGAAACACCGCTCAGCCCCAACCTGTTGTTTGAGCTGTTGTATCCTAAGGAGAGTGAAAAGTGAAACTCGAGGGCGAATATGTTTTTAACGGTTCCCAAGAAGAGGTCTGGGAGCTGGTGCGCGATCCAGAGGTGCTGGCCACAGCCCTGCCAGGCACCCAAAGTCTGGACCAGGTTGGCGAGAACGAGTACGAGGGGGAGATGAATGTGCGCATCGGTCCAGTGGGGGGTGTATTCTCCGGAAAAATTATCGTGTCGGACGAGGTGCCGCCCGAAAGCTGCACCCTAACGGTGGATGGGAAAGGTAAACCTGGCTTTGCAAACGGAGTCGGCCACGTAAACCTGATTCCTCAAGAAGATGGCACCACCCTCATGAAGTACGAGGGAGATGTGCAAATCGGCGGCAGGCTGGCCAGTGTGGGTCAGCGGCTTTTGGACACCACCAGCAAAAGCATGATACGCCAGGGCTTGGAAACTCTCAACCAGGCTCTGGAGGCACGCGTTGCAACCGAGACCGGGGGAGAGCAAGTCGAGTATACGCCCCCCTCGGAGAGCGAGTTCGCCACGGCAGTGGCAAAAGACATGGCTGGAGAGATGTTCTCATCCTCAAAGGTGATATGGATTGCGGTTGCCGTCCTCATCGTCATTATCCTAGTGGCTGTGATCTTGATCAGTAATGGTGGAGGTTAATGGAGTAACGAGATTACAGGACACATGCTTCCTGATTGATTTTTGGTTTGTCCTTTGGCAGCGAAATTCGGGTGATAATGCGCCCGGTAATATCTTTATTTGAGCCAACGATACACTCAAAGCAACTTTTTAATTTGAAAGAATACGCACTCATGCGAGGTCAATGCTTCTCCAGAATTCAAAACGAGTGAGGATCAGAAAAAATCGCAGCAAGGAGAGCATCCCATTGAATAAGGGACTAAAAATTACCGATATTCATGCGCGCGAGATCATTGATTGCAGAGGGTTTCCCACAGTTGAAGTAGATATTTGGATCGATGGAGAACTTGCGGGAAGGGCTGATGTCCCCTCAGGACGGTCAACTGGTAAACGCGAAGCGATCGAACAAAGAGATGGCGGGGTACGTTGGGGGGGGCAAGGCACACAAAAAGCCGTAAAGAATGTTATTGAGATAATCGGTCCGGCGCTTGTCGGGAAGGATCCACGCGATCAGCGCGCCATCGATGCGCGACTTTGTGATCTCGACGGCACCCCGAATAAATCGCGGTTGGGCGCCAATGCAATCGTCGGCGTTTCTCTGGGTGTCGCTAGAGCGACGGCAAAAGCGTTGGGGCTCTCTTTCTATAAGTATATTAATTCAGATGCTTTTGTGATTCCTGTCCCGTTTGTCAACCTTATCAACGGCGGAAAGCTCACCTCAAACGATCTTGAAATCCAAGAGTTCATTGTTATACCCATTGGTGCAAAGAACCTCTTAGAAGGACTACAAATTTGCTACGAGATCAACCTGATATTGCGTGATCTGATCATTGATCGTTACGGGAAAATAGCCGTGAACGTTGGCGACGAAGGCGGTTTCGCTCCACCTATGACCGGCATCCTAGAACCCATGGAT
>DAOVXM010000053.1 GCA_030636125.1 Chloroflexota bacterium
TCTGGTTTACCGCCGCAGGAAGTGCGGAAAAACAAGATAATTACAGAAATTAGCCGCACCGACACCACAAAAAGAAAAAATGTGTTGATCGAAGCGTTTGCAAAAGCACATAAGCAGTTCCCAGACAGCTTTCTGGTAGTATCCATCGACGAGAATCGCAAAGAACTTGCCCAAGAACTACTGGCATTGATTAGAGAAAACGATCTTGGGAGCCACGTTGCTGTTGTTGGTTCGATTTGGGATATCTTGCCGACGCTATATGCAGTCAGCGATATATACTGTACTCCATCCGTGATGGAAGGTTTCGGCATGTCGGCGCAGGAGGCCGCGGCTACTAAAGTGCCTGTTGTTGCTAGCAACCTGGTCCCATTTGTGGTTGAATACCTAATGGGTAGCGAAGTGGTGGATGTATGGCAAGACGAAGGTGCAAAACATCCAATCAATCTAGGAACTGGGGCGATTGTGGCTTACGCAGATGATGTGGATGGCTTTGCATATGCGTTGGAAATGTTACTTGCAGACGATGTACTGCGTATAGCCATGGGAGAGAATGCTTATCATGCTACGATACCATATTTCACCTGGTCAAACATGGTCAAACGTTTTTTAATGTCAATCGATCTGGATAGCGGTTGACATGGGAGAATCGTTGGATGAGACAACAATTATCACAGGAAAACCTGGCTCCTTTGCTGGAGGCCGAGAACCTTGAAGAGCTTTCCTTCGTGCAGTTGGCGAACCTGTTTTCAAGGGAAAAAGGGATTTCTAACTTTATACCTGATGGTACTTTCCAGATTGACCCGCGCAACCACGACCGGGTGGTCTTTAATTCTTCACGCGCCCGCCGGCCTCATGACAATCGCCCAGATGGAATAGAACTTGATGTATTGGAAAAGGACAGAAAATGTGTGATCTGCCAGGGGGAAACAACTGGGGTAATCGATCTGGCGGACCTTAGCGAAGGGTTTACCTTTATAAACAAGAATCTTTATCCTGTATTTTATCCTTTGACGACAATTGACGATTATCCAGCAGATTTTGGTGGGGGTAATTTGGGTTCTGAAGGAAGAGTTGCGCATGGATTTCATTTTTTGCAGTGGACATCCTCGCTGCATGATAGAGACTGGCACAACCTCCCGGGCGAAGATCGTGTGGTAGTCATGAAACGCCTGGCTGCCCTGGAAGAGCGGTTGCTTTATGGTTTTCGGGCGCTCCAGTCAAATTCGTCTCCAGGTGGTGAAGAGTACGATGGGTATGTATCAATCATCAAAAATTACGGTCATCTCGTGGGTGGTTCCCTCGTGCATGGTCACCAACAAATAGTGTTCAGTAATGTGATGCCCAAGCGCACCCATGATAACTGGCGTTTTCAGCAAGAACGAGGAGAGACATTCTCTGCGTATATGCTTCGAGAAAACCCCACAGAGCTACTCATTAGGAATTACGGCCCAGCGGTGATGATGGTGCCATTTTTTATGCGCAGACCTTTCGATATGCTCTTACTGGTAAAAGATACAAGCAAGCGTTATCTTCATGAGCTGAATAGGGATGAGATCAGAGCAGTGACTGATGGCTGGCAGGATGCTATCCAGGTGATGCTACGGGTGATGCCCCGAATCGGAAGAGAAGTTGCGTATAACGTCACAACCAACAATGGGCCAGGGGCAGGGTTTTATTTTGAATTTTTACCTTATACCCAGGAGATTGGAGGCCTTGAACATCTTGGGTTGATTATTTGTCAGGGGAATCCCGGTGATTCCGCCGAACAAATCCGGGCTATTTTAAGCGAGTTGCGTGTAGACCTACGGTAGGTCGAATTATTCTGGAGAGTAGATATGATTGGAGATAAACTGGTTATTGAGGGTTACCATACTGACCGGGGTGTTGAAATCTGTGATCTACTCATAAAGCGAATTTCTGACCGGTTTTGTGTGTCGGTGGCTGGCGAGTCAGGAGCCGGCAAGTCGGAATTGGCTTTTGAGATCGCTAGATTGTTAATAGAGAGAGGTGTACAGACAGAGATTATCCAACAGGATGATTATTTTGTATTTCCACCAAAAACCAACCATGAAATGCGGCGGCGAAATATCGAACAGGTTGGTCCATATGAAGTCAAGTTGGATTATTTGGACTCAAATTTGCGCTCTTTCAAGCGTGGGGAAAGCCCGATATATAAGCCACTGGTGATATTTGATGATGACCTGATTACGACTGAGGAGATGGATCTAAGCGACAAACAGGTTGTTATAGTTGAGGGCACATATACATCGCTGCTGAAATATTTGGACTTTCGTGTATTCATAAATCGAGACTATCACCAAACCCTGGAAGCGCGCCAACGCCGGGCGAGGGATAAATTTGAGCCGTTTCTCCTGGAGGTGCTCGAACGGGAGCATAAAATGATCTCCCAACACAAATCTCTCGCCAATGTGATCATTCCACCTGAGTTCGACACCGTACTAATAAGCTGGGAATAGTCTTGGATGGCTCTCAATCTAACCGATAAATGGGTCTGGGATTTCTGGTTCGCCCAAGATGGACCAGATTACCATATCTTCTACCTGCAAGCTCCGCGCGCAATGAGGGACGAGCATCTACGCCACTGGCATGTATCGATTGGCCATGCAGTATCACGGGATTTGCGATACTGGCAGATATTGCCCGATGCACTGGTACCTTCAATGGAAGATGAAGATGCTTTTGACAACTACACCACCTGGACGGGCAGCATCATACGGTATCAAGGAATGTGGTATCTATTCTATACCGGCAGCAAAAAGGGTGAACAGGGTCGGATTCAGCGGGTTGGCTTGGCGACCTCAAACGATCTCATAAGGTGGGATAAACATCCATCTAACCCACTGATCAAAGCGGACTCGCGCTGGTATGAACTGCTCGATCTCGAAATATGGCACGAAGAGGCCTGGCGTGATCCCTGGGTGTTCTGGTACGATGGCGCTTTTCACGCGCTGATAACTGGCCGAGCCAATCATGGACCAGTCGACGGGCGGGGTGTGATCGCGCACGCCCGTTCGTTGGATCTGATCCAATGGGATGTTTTACCTCCACTCACCGAACCTGGTGAATTCGGGCATATGGAGGTGCCGCAGCTAATTGCCATCAATGATCGCTATTACTTGATTTTTAGTTGTGGGTCGGCACAGCTCTCAGCTCGACGCCGGAACCGCTTTGGGAATATTTCTGGTTCTTATTATCTCTACGCGGAATCCCCTCTCGGTCCATTTCGATATTTGAGCGATGTTCCCCTCATAGGAGACGAACCCAACAGTTTATACAGCGGTAAAATCGTGCCTGGTCCGGATGAAAAATGGTACCTGATGGCGTTTCGGAATTATGATAGAAACGGCAACTTCATCGGTGAAATCACAGACCCTCTGCCGGTCCACATTACTGCGGATGGCCGTCTGAGCATTAGCGTAACAATGGTCTAATATCTGGCTGGATTCTTGGGATTCCCCGTCTCCCCTAGTAATTCTGAGAGAGCTAGCTGGCTATCTGCAAAGGTAGAATAATGTTTGATCAACCCCTGGAGCGTAAGACCCATCTCTCCCTATCTCGTTTGCGTCCACGATTGGAGAAACGTTTTGCGGTTCAGATCGAAGCGAACCCACTCGACTGGCAGGCATTTATGGAACGGTTGGAGAATAGCTTTGCCAGCCTTTTCTCTTTGTATGAGCATCTTTATGCCGGTCAATACGATTTCTTCTACCACCTGGAGAACCTGTTATATACCATGGCGAGGATGTGGTTCGAGCGTCCGGAAGAGCTTAAATCGTTGGATATTCTCCGGGAACAGGAACCTCTCTGGTTTCAATCCAATAGAATGTTGGGGGGAGTATGTTATGTAGATCTGTTTGCTGGAAATTTAGAGGGTATCCGGGATCAGATCTCCTACTTCAAAGAGTTTGGATTAACCTATCTTCACCTGATGCCGCTTTATAAAACTCCAGCTGGTGAAAATGATGGGGGTTACGCTATCAGCAGCTATCGTGAAGTCGACCCTGGCTTGGGGAGCATGGAAGAATTCGTTTCATTAACGACTGAGTTGCGGGAGAATGGGATAAGCCTGGTTCTAGACTTTGTATTCAATCACACCTCAGATGAACATGAATGGGCATTGAGAGCCATATCTGGTGATTTGGATTATCAGGAATACTATAGAATGTTCACGACTCGCCAATTGCCAGATGCCTATGATCAGCACTTACGAGAGATTTTTCCTGATGAACATCCAGGCGTTTTTACTTATAGGAAGGATTTGGAAAAATGGGTATGGACAACCTTTCATTCCTACCAGTGGGATTTGAATTACGCCAATCCTGTTGTTTTCGACCGCATGGTGGAGGAAATGCTCTACCTGGCTAATGCTGGCGTGGAGGTATTGAGGTTGGATGCGGTAGCATTTGTTTGGAAGCAATTGGGTACGAATTGTGAGAATCTTCCTGAAGCGCATATGCTGATTAAGGCATTTAACGCAGTGAAGCGTATTGTCGCGCCAGCCTTGTTATTCAAATCGGAAGCTATTGTCCACCCGGATGAAGTTGCCAAGTATATCGCACCGGATGAATGCCAGCTGTCTTATAATCCTCTAGTGATGGCGCTGTTATGGAACTCGTTGGCAACTCGTAAGACTCGATTACTAAAACAAGCTTTAGCCGAACGCTATAAAATCAACAGGCGTTGTTCTTGGGTCAACTATGTTCGTAGTCATGATGATATTGGCTGGACTTTTTCAGACCAGGATGCATCTCGCCTGGGAATAAATGGGTATGACCACCGAAAATTTCTAAATGATTTTTATACCGGAATTTTTCCAGGCAGTTTTGCTAAAGGATTGCCATTTCAATTGAATCCTAACACCGGTGATATGCGAATCTCCGGTACGACTGCATCATTAGCCGGATTAGAAAAGGCGCTTGGTGAAGAAACCTCTTATGAAGTTGAGCTGGCAATTCGCCGGGTTCTCTTGATCTATGGGGTTATTATGACTCTCGGTGGTATTCCGTTGATTTATCTAGGTGATGAAATTGGGTATTTAAACGATTACACTTATCGCAAGGATCCCGTAAAGTTTGGGGATAGCCGATGGGTGCATCGGCCGTATATCGATTGGGCAAAATTTGAGAGACGAAACGAAAAGGGCACAATCGAGGAGCGGATATTTCACGGCGTATGCAATTTAATAAGACTTCGTAAGGAAAACGATGTGTTCTCTTGTGGCGACTTGGAAGTTATGGATATTGGTAACGAGCATATATTGGGTTTCGTGCGAACATGCAGCACAAAAAGGATACTTGTGCTGGCAAATTTCACAGAAGGAGAACAAATCATTCCAAAACAAATCCTACGAATTTATGGATTGGATTATTCTTTATACAAATTATCAAATGGGGATAAATACGATTTGGCAGATTTATCCTTGGAACCTTACGAGATTACTATGTTGGCCACATGCTAAAGATCGTTGCTAATTTTTTCAGGGGGAATTAATTGAAACATAAATCACCCATTAAATAATCAATATCCAGGTTTCATTTTATTCCTAAAAAAATTCCACAAATCCCACGGTATAATTTAGGGAATTATCGGTGAATTACAGAACTTGGTAATCTCATGAATCAAAGATAAATTGGCGTTTGAGAAATATGTTTTATGTCATGGACTATCTTAAATCAAATAACCATCTTTGATAGGAAGCCGGAGACTTAAGTAATGGATAATCCTTCACTATGGCAATCGATGATTGAGGCTTGGACAGCTTTGCGGACTCGCTTCGAACCTATAGTTACTCAACGCTGTTTGGAGCTAAACTTGGATCTTCACGATTGGGGATTGCTTATGGCAGTCTTGAAATTCGAGCCCGATGCAACCGCCCCGGTTGACTTATTGGTACGCAGCCCCTACACGGCCGCGGAGGTTTTTATAGAGCGATTAAGTAGGGCTACGAAGGCAGGTTGGCTATTTGAATCGATTCCAGGAGCGTACCGTTTGACAGAGAGCGGACGTGAGGTTTGTATGGATTTGATTCAATTTGCACGCTTGACGATGGTTAAAGTTGATCCATTGTCACAGACCGACTCACAAAGATTGGCTAGCCAAATTAATCGACTCGTCCAGAGTAGTCTGAATACACTACCTCCACCAAATCCTTGGTCAATCCGACTAAGCTATAAATTGATGCCGGATGATGAACCAGCTTTGCCATTTATTGAACAAGGATTTACATGTTTGTCTGGATACCGAGAGGACGCCCAGTTAGCATCATGGACGCGCACTGGAAAGAGTGCCACAGCGCTTGAAATGATGGCATTACTTTGGCGGGGGGAGGTGGACTCGCTTGATTCAATATGTGATAGGTTAGCCCACCGGGGGCATAGCTGCGATGTATATGCAGATGTACTCGCAAATTTAAGAGAACTTGGCTATGTCAATGGCGAAGACCATTCATTATTCGCGACTGCTTCAGGTAGGATTTTTTGCAATCAGGTGGAAGCTGCAACAGAAAAAAATTTCTTTGCTCCATGGTCATGCTTGGAAGATGAGGAAAAGGCTGAGTTGTCTGTTACGCTTGACAGGCTGAAAGATGGCCTTTGGATTGAGAGCTAAAGGTGAAGCGGACTATCCGTCAAAGGTAATATAATGCGCATCGAAAATTTGATGGAAAATTTACCACCATCCTACACACCTGTTGATCGCGAATTGGTGCTACGTGCATATAAAGTAGCCGAAACCGCTCATGAAGGGCAAAAAAGGGCCTCGGGCGAACCATATATAAACCATTGTCTGGCAGTGGCATCGATCTTAACAGATTTACGGGTACCGCCTCAGGTTGTTTCCGCGGGTTTACTGCATGATACAGTTGAAGATACGGATATTACCCTTGAAAATATCCGGAATGATTTTGGTGATGAGATCGCTCTCTTAGTCGATGGCGTGACCAAATTGACTCAATTACCGCGTGTATCACGTGGTGACCAGCGTCCAGAGGATCAAGCGAAGGAAGAAGAACAACGTCAAATTGCCCAGCGGCGAGGCTTACCTGATCCCGAAACTGAAGCTGATCAGCTGGTACGCAGTCGGCGCTATGACTTGGTGGCCGAAACATTGCGGAAAACTTTATTGGCGATGGGTGAAGATGTCAATGTTGTTTTAATCAAATTGGCGGACCGTCTTCACAATATGCGCACCTTGGGTTACATGCCCGAAAAAAAAAGACGTCGAATTGCGCAAGAAACATTAGACATTTTTGCGCCATTGGCTAATCGTTTAGGTATTTGGCAGGAGAAGTGGGAACTTGAGGACCTGGCATTCCGTTACGTAAATCCTGATATGTATAAAGAAATCGCTGGATATCTTGCATCGCGCAGGACTCGAAGAGAACGGGAGATGCAGGAGATTAAGAAAAAACTGGTTGACTGTTTATCACAAGCAGGTATTGAAGCGGATGTGTCCTCCAGGCCAAAGCATATCTACTCGATCTATAAAAAGATGGTACGTAAAGATGTCCCCTTTGATCTGGTATTTGATGTTCGGGGGGTGAGAATTATCGTTCCAGAAGTACCGGACTGTTATTCTGCGCTGGGTGTGATACATACGCATTGGCGCCCCATTCCAAATGAGTTTGATGATTATATTGCAGTTCCAAAAGATAATTTCTATCGCTCATTGCACACAGCCGTTGTTTATGATGATGGTCAAACCTTAGAAGTGCAAATCCGTACACTTGAGATGCACCAGAGTGCAGAGTATGGCATTGCAGCCCATTGGCGCTACAAAGAAGGTACAGGTCGAGGTGAAGATTATGAGCGACGCATAATGTGGTTGCGTTCGTTGATGGAATGGCGCCAGGATGTCGAGGATGCCCAAGAATTTGTCGATAGCATGAAGACGGATGTGTTCCAGGATCGTGTATATGTTTTCACACCAAAGGGCGATATTATTGATCTACCAGCAGGTTCAACACCAATAGATTTTGCGTATCACGTGCACACTGATATTGGACATCGATGCCGGGGAGCGAAGATTAACGGCAAATTAGTATCGCTTGACTACATGTTAAAAACAGGAGATAAAGTCGAAGTATTAACTGCCAAACGTGGCGGACCTTCTCGTGATTGGCTCAATCCTCATTTGGGATTGGTTAAGACTCAACGCGCTCGTTCCAAGGTAAGGCGTTGGTTCAAGCGCCAGGCACGTGAACAAAATATAAGCCAAGGCAAAGGATTACTGGATAAGGAGTTGCGCCGTTTGGGGGTAGTAGTCCTTAGCCTTGAACGTCTTGCTCGGGAATTTGATTACAAGAATATTGACCAGCTATATGAGGTGATCGGCAATGGTGATCTCTCTCTTGGACGTGTGGTTAATCACCTTACTCTAAAAGACAAAGAAGAAGATGAAGATTATCTGACTAAACTAGCCTTACCCTCGGCTGAACAAGTAATACCCACCGTAGATACCGTCAGTGTATTAGGCCTGCAAGGTCTATTAACGACCATGGCTCGTTGCTGCAACCCGGCACCAGGAGATGATATTGTTGGCTATATTACCCGTGGCCGAGGCGCGACGATTCACCGTCGAGATTGTCCCAACGTCATGCGCATAAAAGATCGTGAGCGCCTTGTTCAGGTCTCATGGGGTGAGGCAAAGAGCACCTATCCAGTTCCTATACGTATCAAAGCTTACGACCGTAATGGGTTGATGAAAGACGTGGCTACTCTGATTTCTGATGAGGGTATCAACATGAGCGGTGTCAAGGTTGACGTCTCACGTAATCTGGCCATGTTTAATATGACTTTACTGGTACACGATATCGCAGAATTAAGCCGCGTGTTAGACCGTTTAGAAAATCTACCTAATGTAATGGAAGCACAGCGAGTGCGACCTGGCTAATTAATCTGCTGGAGCATCGCATGAATGAACTGGTCAGTGTTACAGAGGCACGGCATAGGTTATTGGAGTCATTTGGGGTGTTGGATGCAGAAATTGTGCCCTTGAAGGGTGCTGTAGGTCGCGTCCTGGCTCAACCGCTTACTTCTGAGTTAGATCTACCGCCTTTTACTAATTCAAGCATGGACGGATTTGCTGTCCAATCGATGGACGTGAGTTCAGCTAAGCCAGCGCAACCAGTTATATTGAGCGTCGTCGGGGATATTCCAGCAGGGAAAATCCCTGAAATGATCGTTAAAGCTGGTCAAGCTGTTAGGATCATGACGGGAGCACCGATACCTGATGGTGCCGACTCAGTTGTGCCAGTGGAAGACACCGATTTTAATCAGCGGCAGCCTGGTACCCCAGCCCCGAAACAGGTAGCTATCTATCAGCCAATAAAAGCGGGGGGTAATTTGCGCCCTATTGGACAAGATGTGCATAGAGGGGAGGTTTTGCTAGATCGAGGGCAGCGCTTACGCCCTCAGGATGTTGGACTATGTGCCATGATTGGTGTGGACCAGGTTCCTGTGCATAGAAAGCCAATCGTAACAGTGCTTTCCACAGGTGATGAACTGCTTACGGTAGGTGCTCCGGTGACTCCTGGGAAAATCTACGACTCCAACATATACACCCTGATTTCATTGGTGGAAAAATATGGTGGTCAACCACTCAACTTGGGAATTGTTCCAGATCGGGAGAAGGCTGTGAAGATTTGTCTAGAGATGGCAGTGAGCAAGCGGGCAGATCTCATCCTGTCATCGGCGGGTGTAAGCGTTGGGGCATATGATTTTGTAAAAAGTGTCGTAGAAAAAAATGGAAATCTTCAATTTTGGCGGGTGAATATGCGACCAGGTAAGCCATTGGCGTTTGGTGACTATCAAGGAATTCCATTTATTGGGTTACCCGGAAATCCCGTCTCAGCTTTTGTTGGTTTTGAAGTTTTCGTCCGTCCTGCGATAAATAAATCAGTCGGACTTCCGGTCTTAGACCGTGCAACCAGGAAAGTGCACTTATTAGAAGCGATCGAGTCGGATGGGCGTGAAAGTTTCCTCCGGGCAGTTGTTATAAATCAAAATGGAAATTGGTTTGCGCATCTCACTGGTCATCAAGGTTCGGGGAATTTACGTTCACTGGTTCAAGCGAACGCTTTGCTTTTAGTGCCATCTGGGGTAAAATCTCTGCCAATTGGCGCTCAGGTCGATGCTTGGTTACTAGATGATAGCTTGGTATAAGACCAGTCTTTTCTTCCAAAATAAAATTTGACTGAGCAAGAGTACATAAATCCATATTAATAAGTGTGATTTTATGATCAATGATGACAAGCTTCGTTTAGTCTCAGCCATACTTGCCGTCATCGGGTTTTTTGATTCA
>DAOVXM010000447.1 GCA_030636125.1 Chloroflexota bacterium
CTGTAGAAGTAGGCGTAGCAGTATTTGCCCCTCCCACAACATTGATCTCAACATAAAACGATTGGTCCCCGTTTGGGCCCACCCCGAAGGTCTGCTGGTTAGAATTACTCAAAATCCAATACCCTATATAATTCCCATTCTCATCTGGTGCGACCATGTCGACCGAGATGTCCACCGTTTGCCCTGGGGGCACATTTCCGGATAGTGGTGTCGGGCTCGTCCCGTCCATTTGTTCGCCACCATAATACACCACTGAATAAGCCGTCGTCCAGGTGGATGTGCCTACATTATTCAAACGCCAGGTCTTAGTAAATGCCTCACCCTGAGGGAAGTTCGTGCCATCGGGGACGGTCACATCCGTGACGAATTGTGCTTTATCTGCCCCGCCTGGTGGTGGTGAAGGCGGCAGGGTTGCCGTGGATGTAGAGATATCAGCCGTTGGTACAGGTGTGTCCGTATCTGTTGGAGCCGGAGTATCCGTCAATGTGGGAGAAGGTGTCGTACCGGCTGCTTCGGTCATTTTAGCATCCGCAGTTAACGCCGCGGCTGTGTAAACCGCTTCCGGATCCTGCGGAGTAGGCGTGGGCTCCCCACCTGAAAAGCTGTTCCAGGCAATTATGATGATTACCACGATCAGCAATATTCCCAACCCGACCCACAGCCATCGATTTTTCAAGAAGGACATATAACCTCCTTTAGAATTCACATAAAAAGAATTTTGTTGTTAATACAGATGCCAAACCCCGCGCCGCTTGTAAAAACTTCGTTTTCCTCGCTCACTTCCTGGATTCGCAGCTTCTATTCTACCCTACAACACTCCCACAAAACGTTGTTTGGTTAAAAATACTCCCTACCACGGCCTGTTGGACACAAACCATGGAAAGGAGGCCATCACGAATATTACGGATTTTGCGCTTGTTCCAGCTTAGTGCTCTATGCGGGGCGAATTCCAGATAGCCCAATCGTCCGTGGAGGAGCCATCCGCCTTGACAGTTAAGATAAACTGGAGGGTCTTTCCCTTCAAGCCGGATAAATTAACATCGACCGGCATCAGATTACCATTGCAGCTTTTGGTCCATTCCTTAAGCGAATTCACATCATCGCCTTCCTTATAAGCTAACTGGAACTCTACTTTGCCCGCGCCACAACTTGTCTCTCCGGCGGGGATCATAAAGCCCAACCTGCCTTTGAAATGGTCACCGCTTTGGACCTTATACGCGGGGAAGACACCACGGATATAGCCATCGTCTTGCCGCTTGGGATAAGTCAGCAATATTTTGCCCGAAGTCGCGCCTGTCTCCAGTTTGACCTGGTCTTTGATCTTGGCAACCCCATTGGGATCATTGTCATCACCCCCAAATGTCAAGGGATCGCCCGGGTCGCTGCCGACGCCAACTTCCCATTCTGCGTTTTTGGCGTTCACCAAAAAATCATACAGCAGACCGGTCTCGACTGACACTTTTATTTGCACCCAGAATGGTTTCGTGCCATCACCGATACCAAATAGCGTATTGGCGGTATTGCGCATCATCCAATTACCACGATGCGTTCCGGCGCTATCAGGAGCAGTGAGCGTTACCGAGACATCCACTGTCTCTCCTGGAGCGACAATTTTTGTCAAAGGTGCCGTTGCCGGCCCGCCCATTGCCTCACCTCCCGCAAAAGCCAGGGAATAATTGGTGTTCCAGGTGCATGTACCAGCATTCTGCAGGCGCCAGGTCTTCACAAAGCTGGCTCCTGGTGGGACTTCGCTATTATCCGGGTAGGTAACGTCTTCTACGAACTTCACCAGATCACATGGAACAGGCGTTACCGTCGGCTTGGGTGTAACACCCGGTCCTGGTGATGCAGTGGGGGATGGTGCTGCTCCACCAGGGGTGTGCGTAGCAGATGGAACGAGCGTCGGGCCACTCACAACGGTGGCAGGAGGTTGATTCACTAGTGTCAACTGTGCCTCTATAGTTTGGGCGGCGACAGTATTTAGGATATCAGCCCCAGAAGGTGTTGGAGTACCATCTCCACGTGGCATATTACACGCAAGTTGAACCAAAATCACCAAGACCAATGCAATTAAGAAGTGGCGTTTAGACAAGAACATACTAATCCTCCTCCTCGCATCTTTTCGCAAGTTGGTTGCCTATGAGCTCTTTTCGAATCATGGAATACTAAAATCGACTGTTTTTTCTGCACAGGTGCCACCCAACCCGTTCTCCGTGCACAATTTAATCTTAGCCCGAGCATCATGACCTGAATTACCTGCACCAATGGCACCCCCAACATAAAGGGTCTTGCCAGAATTCAGGACGTCGCCACCCGGTGGGCACTCACCAGAGGTCCCCATGTATGGTGCATCGCTTGAGTTAGGCCCGAATAGAGTAGCCGAGACGGTTAAGTCCTTGATTTCCAGTCTCATTGATTCCAGTTTCAAGCCGCCAGTGTTGGTTATCTTAAAAATTGCCGTGGGGTTCCCGCCACAATCATGCACATCCTCATAAGAAGCCGTGAAAGCCAAACCCGGAGTGGGGGTGAAAGTGGCCGTAGGTGGGGGCGGGGGAGGCGTAATAATTGTCAAACTTGCGATATTACCCTCGACCCGAGTCGTTTCCGCCCACACCCAACAATAGTTGCCTGGTGATTGAGGATCCAAAATATACCACCAGGTTCCGGCAGCGTTCTTGCCATGCACCTCGGATTCCTGGTCCTTGTACAGGACACCCACCGGGGGATCATAAAGTTTGCTGGGGCCCCGGCGGCAATTGGTATTCACATCCGCCTTGATTTTGGGGATAGCCAGGGTGGGCGTGAAGGCCGGCGTCACTGTATATTGGGCAGTAGGGGTATTATCTGGTCCCTGTGTCAGTGGAGTCTCTATTGGTGGCGCTCCCGTAGGCGCTTCGGGGGAGGCCTGGTCTCCGCTTTCCATTGTCATTTGAGCCCGCACCGTCTGGGCCGCAGCGGTATAGACGGCATCTGATGGCAAGTCTGTAGCCGTTGGCGCGCTACCGCCTGGGGTATTACAGGCTATGCCTATGGCAAAAACCATGAACAAAGGCAGGGTTAACAAAACAATCGAGCGCGTGCCCGGTTGAAGCTTTTTCAGCATGATCCTCTCACTCAGAAGCCTAGGTTATTATGGTCCGCAGGCACCTCATCTCTTTCTTTAGGTTTAAATGCCAAACGAATTTCCTGATCGACGCTTTAAAATCCGATTTATATGTAGCTCAAAATCAGTCATCCACTTAAGCACGGCCTCTCAGTAACAGTGTACATCGACTCAAATGAAATTGCAAC
>DAOVXM010000240.1 GCA_030636125.1 Chloroflexota bacterium
CTGAACCGGCAAACTGAAACCGTCAGAATTATACCTGAATCTTGAGTATCTAGTGTTCCGTCAAATGTGATTGTTAAAAAAGAATCGATCGTGAACGGAACACTTTAAGCTTTGTCAAGGATGTATTATCCTGGCAATCGAGCGTAACTTTCATCCTTGACAAAGCACTAGTCACCTTGTTAATGAAACCAGATGTTGCGGAGGAGTGTCTGGGAAAGCGCGCAGTAAGGGAAGCGTTTTAGAATTTGTTTCTTGTATCCGCAATGCCGCTTGGAAAAGAATTATATGAACTCAAGATTTTTTTCCGGGGGCATCCGGTGATGGCTGCCGCGCTGATCATCACGGCGATTGCTACTGCAGTGAGTGGGATGACCATGCAATGGATGAAGGGACAGTTCTTCGAGACGAAGGGACCTCAACCAGCAATGTTGATCGTAGGGTTAGCCTTGATCTTGGCTCTGGTTATTTTTAGTGGGGTTGTGTACAGCGCAGTAAAACGCCCGCAGCCGCACCAAGCAGTGTAGATAGAACCCCCGCCAATGGCAAAAAGGAAAAATAAGCTACTGCCTCAGCCCTCAAAACGTTCCCAATCAGTCAGGCTTTGCCAGGTAACCTTCTTTTTGGGGCGCATGGGCAATTGAGATTTCCCAGGCGGGGCTGCATAGCCGATACACACAATTATCTCTGGAGTCAGGTTTGGCGGCAGATTGAGGATGATCCGTACTGCCTCTTTGCTGAATGAGGTCGCCGGTCCGGAACCCAGTCCGATCGCGTGTGCAGACAGCATCATGGTTTGCATCGTAGCACCAAGGTCAATGTAGGGGGACTTGTCCAACACTGCAAATTGATTGGCTTCAACCACATCCCAATCGATACACAATAAAATCACTGCTTGGGGCTGCTGAAACATACCGGGTGAAAACATCCGTATCAACCGGAGGGTGAGCGGATCCTGGATTACAACGAAGCGATTTGTGCGTTGATTACCGGCGGCTGGCGCCCACCTTCCAGCCTCTAAAATTTTCTCCAATTGGGTACCCTCAACCGGCCGATCACTCATTTCACGAATAACTCGCCTGGTTTTTATCGTCTTAAGAAGTAAGTCGCTCATGACTCGTTCTCCTTCAGATCGCTTTGCTCGACGAAAAATTGCGCTGTCATACGGCAGAGCTCGTCCAGGTCGGCGGTGTAAGCATCGATATCTGACATATATATTTGTGCTCGGGTGGTCAAATCGTCGGTGTCCGCCAGTAAGGCTTGGGTCTCTGGGGAAACACGCTCTCGGATAAACTCACGTAGTTCTTCAGCAGCGGTGAGTAAGCGCATCGAGGCGTACAAGGCGGGGTCATCTAACTGGGATCGAGCTGAGGACAAAAGGAAAGCGAAAAACTCAAGCGCTTCGGCTTCGGTTAGTACCATCGTTTTTGATTTTTCGGGAAATATTTCCATAGATTCTTCCTTTTATTATGAAGTCCAGATCAGCAAACTATCAAACTCATACACCCGCCTGGTAGCGCCGTAAAGTTCTTCGAGGTAATAGTCTGCCTCGCCGTGGACAACTTTGCCGAGCGCATCCGCAGCGGCCGAGAGCATTCCGGGATCGGCCAACGGCTGGCCATGCGATGGATATAGATAATCGAGGTCAGGCACCAATTCGGCAATCTTTCTCATCGTGCGCGTATACGTTGTCAGATTTGACTCGCCATACTTGGGCATTCGAGAATCAAAGAAAGCAAACAGCCACTCACAATATGTATCACCAGTTAACAAGGCCCTGTTTTTTCGATCAAAGAGCATGATACTTTCTTGCGAATGACCTGGTGTGTGCAGCACTTCTAATTGGCGATTACCGAGATCAATGATGTCACCATTGTGAAGTAAACGAATGTTTTCCTTTTCTACCGGTTTGATGAAGTACTTCTCTGGATCAAACCCTGGGGGATACGCTTTCGTAAATAGCTCCGGATCAGAGTCGTAACGTACATCCCAATGTGATAATCCCTTTACTAAAACATCTACTGCATATTCATCTGCAAATATATGAATGTCAGGGAAACGCCAATTATCTCCAATATGATCAAAATGCGCATGGCTGTTGACAATGATGATCTCGAGATCAGTTAATTGTCTGATAGTTTTAGTAATATCACTAATTCCCATGCCCGTGTCAAAAAGCAATGCCTTTTTGGAACCGATTACCAAAAAGGAACATACCTCTTGGACATGCCCATTTTCCACGAGGGCAAAGATATCTTTTGGTAGCTTAATAACTTCAAACCATGCATCGCCCATATCAATTTTGGGGGCTTTTGCCAGTACTTTATAAGCTTTGCTGTCCATCAATATTTCCCTATATGTGGTGTACCAATAAACACGCTGCCTGATGATTATTCCCCAGGTCTTCCAGCGTGGGTTCGATCTCTGCACACTGCGGTATCGCAGCCGGGCAGCGCGGATGGAAACGACAGCCAGAAGGCAGGTCAATGGGGTCCGGGGTTTCGCCTTTAAGCACCAGCCTCTCCCGGTGCCGCCGCGCTTTAGGTACCGGTATCACCGACATCAGTGCCTTGGTGTAGGGGTGACGTGGGTCGCTCAGGACAACCTGTGCTGGGCCGACCTCAACGATGGTGCCCAGGTACATGACGGCAACCCTGTCGGCAATGTAAGCGGCGCTGGCCAGGTCGTGGGTGATATAGACCATGGTGATATTGTGCTCATCCCTCAGTCGCAATAAAAGATTGAGGATCTCAGCCCGGATAGAGACATCCAGCATCGAGACCGGCTCATCCGCCACCAGGTATGAGGGGTTAAGCACCAGTGCGCTGGCAATCACCACGCGCTGCCGCTGCCCACCCGAAAGCTCTTGGGGATGGCGGCTCAGAAAAGCTGAAGGAGGTTTAAGACCTGCATCCTCGAGAGCTGCGCTGACCTTTTCGACCTTTTCAGCTTGACCGGAGGTCAGTTGGTGCACTCCCAGAGGTTCAGACACGGCTTGAAAGACTGTCTGCCGGGGATTGAGTGATTCGTACGGATCTTGAAAAATTACCTGCGCCTGGCGACGCAGTTCTTTCCGCCGACGGCTGTGGGCCAACTCAACCACATCCTCACCCTGAAGCAAGATATGTCCCTCAGATGGCTCCACCAGCCCAAGCGTGCACAGGCCGGTGGTGGTCTTCCCGGAACCAGATTCTCCTACCAGGGCCAGGATTTCTCCACGCCTGAGGCTGAAGGAGACCCCGTCAACGGCGTGCACCCACTGCTTTGGCTGGCGACGCAGTGAGCCGATAATCCCTCTGGATATCGGGTAGAGCTTGCGGAGGTTTTTTACCTCTAGCACAACATCGTTCATTGGGTCACTTTTCTAAGGGCTTGGCCAACAAACAACTGCACAGGTGTCCCGGAGAGACTTCGACAACCTGGGGGGTCTTCCGGGCGCAGCCACCGCCCCCCAAGCCGCAGCGGGGCTCAAAACGGCAGCCGGGCGGCAAGTCATCCAGCGGGGGCGGATGCCCAGGTATAGAGGCGAGTTCCGCTCTGGGGTTATCAATGTCGGGGAAGGCATTGAGTAAGCGGCGGGTATAGGGATGTACCGGCCGGTCAAAGACAGTGTCCGCGTCGGCATACTCGGCCATCCGGCCACCGTACATCACCAGCACATCATCACATACCTCAGCCACTACACCCAGGTCGTGAGTGACCATGATGACGGCTAGATTCAACTCGTTTTGCAATTCCCGTATCAGGTCAAGTATTTGCGCCTGAACCATTACATCCAACGCTGTTGTTGGTTCATCGGCGATCATTATTTGTGGCCGGCAAGCCAGTGCCATGGCGATCATGGCACGCTGCCGCATACCGCCGGAGTATTGATGAGGGTATTGGTTCTTACAAGAAGGCGAAACGCCAACCAGATCGAGCAGTCTTTCCACTTCTTTTTGAGTTTGATCGCGCGGCACAGCTTTGTGTAAACGGATGACCTCCTCAATTTGGGATCCGATAGTATACACAGGGTTGAGCGCGTTCATGGCTCCCTGAAAGACCATAGATATCTTACCCCAACGGTATGCTCGCATCTCAGCCGGCGAAAGTTGCAAGAGGTCGGTCCCCTCGAAGAGAACCTGGCCCTGCACGATGCGACCGGCCTCGGGTAAAAGGCGCATCAACGCCAGCATGGCGGTGGTCTTACCGCATCCCGATTCTCCCACCAGGCCCAACGACTTACCCTGCTCCAGGTGGAAGTTGAGATGCTCGACAGCGCAAAAAACGCCGGCATCAGTATGGTATTCAACGGTGAGATTGTGTACGTTTAATAACGCCATGCTGTCAGTTCTCCTGTCATTATCCAGACAACTCTTCAGGTGGCGATTCCTTGCGGGAGAGGCGACGCAGGAACGACACCATCTTACGCTCGTCAAAGAGGTGATGTGTGCTGAGGCGCGGATTGACGATCTCTTGCACAGCATTACTCAACAGGGCAAGACCCAGGGTGACCCAGGCCAAGGCGAAGCCCGGCGGAATCAGATACCACCAGGCTCCCCTGGTGACTGCCCCGCGCATAAAAGCTCGATTGAGCATACTGCCCCAACTGATCAGAGTTGGGTCACCCAAACCCAGGAAGCTGAGACTTGCCTCGGAGAGAATCGCAAAAGATACGTCCAGCGTCGCTGAGGCAAAGATCACCGGCATAAGCTGGGGCAACACGTGAACGGTGATGATGCCGAGAGTGCCAACACCAATGGCGCGTGCTCGCAGGATAAACTGTCGTTCCTTCACAGATAAGACCTGAGCGCGAACCACGCGCGCCATATAGGTCCAGGAGAGCAGGCCAATCACCAAGATGATGTTGCCAATGCCTCGGCCAGCTACTGCTATGATAACCAACATAAGAGCCAGGGCAGGTATAACCAGAATCCCATCGGTAATCCGCATAAGGATAGTGTCAACCCGCCCACCAGCATAACCGGCCGTCATGCCAATTGTAACCCCTAGCAACACGATTATCAGCGAGGCAGCAAAGCCCACAAACAGCGAGATGCGCGCCCCATAGATGAGAAGGCTGAGCACATCCTTACCGACTTCA
>DAOVXM010000258.1 GCA_030636125.1 Chloroflexota bacterium
CTCTGCTTGGAGGCCGGTCACGATATCTATCCACGCGCCATCTACTCCGGCAGCGAAAAAGATCGCATGATGGTCATGGGGCAAGCCCCCGGCATCACCGAAAAAGAAGCCGGACGCCCGTTCAACGCCGGTAGTGGGTCGCGCCTATTTCAATGGTTATCTGCTGCCAATATTGATGAAGACTGGTTCCGAACCACCCAAACCATGACCTCAGTGACAAAATGCTACCCGGGGCGGGCAAATTCAGGCAACGGCGACCGCGTACCGAGCCGCGCCGAGCAAAAACTCTGCCGCCCATACCTGGATCAAGAAATTGCCCTGATCAACCCGGAGTTAATTATCCCAGTGGGTAGGCTGGCGATCAGCATCTTCTATTCCCAAAAATTACCCCTCAACCAAATCGTCGGCACCCAGACCCAGCTTGATGGGCGTTGGATTGTCCCCTTACCACATCCCTCAGGCGCCAGTCGGTGGCACCAAACTGAGGCCAATCGAACCCTGGTACGCCAAGCCGTAGAACTCATCCGGGAACATGTAGGGCGGATATTCCCCGCTCCTCCCACATAAAAAAGGTGCTTGGCACACATTCGCCAAGCACCCTATCTTCTTATCCACGAATCAAGCAGTTAGCGTACCTGCTTGAAGTTGACAAAGATCAAGTTCTTCTCGCAATTATCGTAAGTGTCAAAATAAATCTTGTCTGACATAGCAATACCGGCCTGATCCAATAATTGCACCGAAAGGGTCCCCTTGGAGGCAATTGGTTTATCTCCCAGGTTAAACTCGTAAAATCCTACCGATCCATAGGCGTCAGTCAGTCCGGTTAGGCTCAACATGTCAATCGGGGTCCCGGACAGCGTGCCTTTAATGCGCACCTGCTGGCCCGAAATCGGCGCTCCAGATAAATCAAAAACCTGGCCCGCTACACCTAACCAGTTGCACCCCACATCCGGATGGAATGCGATACTTGAGGTCGTTACGGGAGTGCCCGCTCCGACGATAAATGGCATACCTCTGATCACCTCCGCTCCCGTGGGACTGGGTAATGGTGTAAAAACGGCAAAAGGTGTTTCTGTTGGAAGAGGCGTATCCGTAGGCGCCAGCGTCAGCGTCGGTGTTTCCGTCGGCACTGAAGTAATTGTCGGAGTCCAAGTGGCCTCCAAGTTTATAAGTGCTGTGGGGGTTGCTGTCGGGAGCGAGATGGTTGGTATCGGTGTGGGTGGTTGAAATGGGTTCAATCCTGAAGTGGGATTGATAAAAATCACCAGGAATACAAGTACTACACACAACACTGTCAGTAAAACCAGCGCAGTAAGCACATTCCACACGAGACCGAGAGAATCCTTTTTAGGTTGGTCTTCGTTGAGATAGTCATAATCCTGCATCGGTTTTCTCCCCATCATCGGGTTTAGGGTAATAATACCTGGATATCACTTTGGGCTCGGCGAGTCTCCAACCAGTTGTGCAGAGCCAAAAACTGTAATACTAGCCGGGCATCAGGGATCAACGGGTGCTGGGAATCGCGTTCAATCACCTGCAAAATATGAAAACCTATTTCGGTCTCTACTACCTGGCTATATTCTCCCGGTTGTAAACTGAAGGCCACTTCTTCTAATTTCGGATCTAAAAGGTATCCTCTTGGAAACCAGCCCAGATCACCTTTCGCCACAGGGTCATATTGAGCGGATAAAGTAGCGAAATCTTCACCCGCACCCAATTGGGCATACACTTCATTAGCCCCATCCAAATTATATAGCAAAATCTGGCGGGCATGGACTTGCTCAACCGTTCCTGGCAATTCTGATAGGATCTGATCTCGCATCCAAGCCCCTGCGATCGAACGAGCCAGGTCCCGGCGAAAGTCGCTTTTAATATACCCATTAGCCGACATCCAATCTAGCAAAGCCCCTTCGCCACCCAGTTGAGTGGCCAATTGGTCATACCGGTCCTGCAAGGTGACCTCATCCAAAACAAAGCCAGCTTCAACAGCCGCTTGCGCTAAAAGTACGCGTTCGATTAAATCGTTTAATATGCGTAGCTCATCCTCTGTTGCCAGTTCTGTGCCAGCTACGGCTTTATACCGAGCTAGCTCGGCTTGATATTCTGCCAGGCTGATCTCTTCACCATTAACCAACGCTGCCAAAGGTTGTGGCGTAGGTGAAGGCTGCTGCGGTGTTGAGGTTTGGGTGGGGAGCGAGGGTGTAGCAGTGATCTGCGTAAGCGTTGGCGTCGACGATGTATCTCCGCAGGCTGTTAACAGGACAAACAATAAAGATAAAACAAAGAGCTTGATTTTTGTTTTTGAAATACGTCTGCTTTCTGTTATCATTGCGCCAGATTATACCTGCTTTCACAAGGGATAGGTTACTCGATAAATCTTTGAGGAATTGTCTCAATACAATATGGAAAACAAATATCTCACCTTGCGCCGAATCCTGCGCGCCTTATTTAAATTTCTCTTTCAATCGCTGGCTAAATTAGAAGTGATTGGACTGGCAAATTTCCCTCCCGAAGGAGGACACATCAGAGCCGTCAACCACCTCAGCCGCTTGGACCCCCCATTGGCCTTTGGCTTAATAGAGCGAGATGATGTGACGGGGATAGCAGCAGACAACTATAAGCGCAATCTACTGATTGGCCCAGTAGTCACCATCATTAATGGGATTTGGATCGACCGCGATGAGGCCGATTTCCATGCCATACGAGAAGCACGCAAATATTTACAGGCCGGTTGGATACTCGGCATTGCCCCAGAAGGCACTCGCAGTAATACTGGAGCTTTAATACCTGCGAAAACCGGGGTAGCTTATCTCGCCGACAAAGCCATGGTCCCAATCATCCCTGCAGCGTTGTACGGAACAGAAAATGCGATCAGGCAATTGTTCCGCCTGCGCCGTCCTCAAATACGTATCCAATACGGCAAATCGTTTCTCTTGCCAAAGATCAAGCGTGCCAGCCGTACAGAGGATCTTGAGCACAACACAGATGAAATTATGTGCCAGATTGCGGCCATGCTACCCCCATCCTACCGGGGCGTGTATGCCGACCACCCACGCCTGCACGAACTATTAGATTCCCAAAACGAAGCCAACCTGACAGCGTAAGAGGCAAGAGACTCTCTTGTCTTGACAGAAAAGCTATTTTGCGGATAATAGAAGGGACAACGTAACTGCCCAGGCTAAAGTCTTCACAGAGAGAAATCTTTTCTCTTTCAACTGAGCAGTCACACGATAACTAACCTTATAAGGCTAAGACAGAGGAAAGTAAGCCAAGGTCGAAGGTGTTTTTCTGAGTTTGCCTTTTGATCAGAAGCCGACAGGGAGGCATGGGGCACGGACTGGAACCCCCGCCCGGTGGTAATTGGCTGAAGTTCCCTCTCGAGCTGTCCAGGGGAACGCTCGAATCTTCTTCGAGCCAGTAGTTTGGAACGCAACCCCAGCGTTAGCAGGGAAGCCAATCGTTTGATTTGCCCAATCACTCAGGCGAAACAGGCTGTTGGTCACTAAGTGGACCGCTGAAGCGCGGTCAACAAGGGTGGTACCGCGGGAATTGCATCTCGTCCCTTAGATGGACGGGGTGTTTTGTTTTGAGTAGGGAGCTTTACCACACCAGGCTATACCGGAAACCACTCTCTGCTCTTGGACTGATACACTCCGACTGGAGGCTATGATGTTATCTGAACTGGATCAAATCGAACAATCTGCCCTATCAACCCTGGATGATGCTCAAGATGAAGCAGCCCTGGAAGCTTGGCGAGTAACCCACCTCGGGCGCAGCTCACCTCTAATGGGTATTTTCGATAATATAGGCAGCTTGTCAAAGGAAGAACGCCCCGCCATTGGGCGCCGCGCCAACGAAGTCAAACGTGCCTTGGAAGCCGCCCTGGCTGTGAAAGCCGAAACCTTAAGACAATCCACATTGACTCGCTCGCTACAGACCGAACGCCTTGATGTCACCCTGCCTGGCCGCCCAGTGCCGCACGGCCGTTTACATCCCGTAACGCAGACATTGCGCGAGATCTACCGGATCTTTGCTGAGATGGGCTTTCAAATCTATCTTTCGCGCGAGGTCGAAACAGACGAATATAACTTCCAATTGCTTAACTTCCCGCCTCACCACCCGGCGCGCGAAATGCAGGACTCGTATTATATCAACACCGGCCGCGACCGAGGAGACAATCCTCTCTTGCTTCGTACACATACCTCTCCTGGTCAAATCCGCGCTATGCGAGAATTCGCGGCCAAGGATCCCGAGAACCCACATCCAGTGCGCATCATCCTGCCGGGTATGTGCTACCGTTACGAGCAAATCAGCGCTCGCTATGAGATTCAATTCACCCAGGTGGAAGGGCTGGCTATTGGCGAAAACATCACATTTGGTGACCTAAAGGGTACCATCAGCGATTTCGCCCGCAGGTTGTTAGGCCAGCATGTACGCACCCGTTTTCGCGCCTCCCACTTCCCCTTCACCGAACCCAGCGCCGAGGTAGATTTCGAGTGTTTTCTGTGTGGTGGTGAGGGCTGCACGGTCTGTAAGTACACCGGATGGCTGGAAATCATGGGCTGCGGTATGGTGCACCCCACGGTATTACAGAACGGTGGTTACGACCCTCTGCGCTTCACCGGATTCGCCTTCGGCATGGGACCCGAACGACTCACCATGCTGCGCCATCGCATCGAAGACATCCGTTATTTCTGGGCCAACGACCTCAGGTTTTTGGAGCAGTTTTAGGTATTTAGGGATAAGGCACCTAGGAATAAGGCAATCAGGTATCAGGACACAAAGGAATTAGTTTCCATGATGGGCATTAAGGATAATAAAGGATTGGAGACACTACTCGTATGGCAACGGTCCGTAGAGTTTGCCACAAAAGTATGTGTTCATACTTTACCTTTGCTTCCTAAAGAAGAAAGGTGGGCGCTAACCCATCAGTTACGTCGTTCTGTGC
>DAOVXM010000103.1 GCA_030636125.1 Chloroflexota bacterium
CTGCCCTGTTTTCTCTATCTACCTCTGCGATCATTGCGATCTCAGGGGTAGATCAGCAGCCAATTGCTTAAATGCTACTATGCTCATCAATCTTCCCAAATCAATTCATCCATATAGTCCGCTCCAAGGTTGGCAGCAAACTCAGCGATTAATCGCCCGGTGCGGGTGATGTCCTTCATGGAGACCATCTCCACCGGAGTGTGCATATTACGTATAGGGATTCCCAGTACTATGGTGGGAATCCCCTCTGATACGACCTGTAGGCTGTCAGCATCTGTACTTGAGGCACCAGGCATCACTTCCATTTCAACTGGGATCTCAAGGCGTTCAGCCAGTTCCTTAAAAGTCTTGTACAGGCCTGGGTGAACCGTCGGACCCCAACCTAAGGTGAGCCCTTTTCCAATTGGAAAAGTTTGGTGATTTGGGCTGTCAAAGCCAGCCCCATAGGTGACGTCGATTACGACAGCCAATGCTGGGCGGAGTTGATAGGCAGAGGTAGAAGCCCCACCCAAAGTTTCCTCCTCCTGAACGGTGGCAACCGCCCAAACATCCCAAGCAAGTTGCCGCCCATGCAGCTCCTGCAAACAAAGAGTTAGGGCTGCGACTGAGGCCCGGTTATCAAGGGAATGACCCACCAAAATCTCACCATCCATTTCGATTGGTGCTTGCGCAAACGAAACCAGATCACCCGGGCGTACCCGGCGACTAACCTGGCGTGCGGTAAGTCCAGTATCCACCAATAAGGTTTGGAGACCAGCCACATTTTTGCGACTTTCAGGTGGAAGCAGGTAGGTAGGTGTCTGTGTGATCACACCAGGCAAATCTTCTCTACCATGTACGATGACAGATTGTCCAGGTAAAACCCGCGCATCCACTCCGCCCACCTCCGTGATGCGCAAGAATTCTCCATCGACACCGGTTACCATCAATCCAATAGCATCCATATGCGCGGCCAGTAGGAGCCTATGGTGTGAATCAGAAAGCGTGCCGCGTTTCAGTGCATGCAAACTACCCAAGCGGCTGATGTGAATTTCATCGACCAGTGGGCACCATACGTCTTCAATAAGCCGACGGACAGGGGCTTCATGCCCGGATAGACCCGGAATGGAAATCAACGATTTAAGCAATGTAAGTATGTCTGTCATGATAAAGGCGACAATGAAGCCAATTTTCTGATTGCGCCTTACGGGGTAGCCAACGGAGCCATAGACCGACCAGGGGCTAGTGTAATCGTTTGAGTAATCGTAGCAGTGGGCGTATCAGTGAACGTTGGAGGTATTGTATCAGTTACAGTGGGAGAAAGGGTATAGGTAGCCGTAGGAGGAGGCAAAGTGTCCGTTGGGGATGGGAGAGGTGTCTCTGTGGAAGTCTCTGTTGGTTGGGGGATTGTCGCCGTAAAAGTAGATGTCGGCGTCTCGGTCAGCGTTGGCGTGTGGGTACTGGTCCCTGTTGGAGTAAGTGTCGGCGTTTCTGGTGTGGGAGTGCCAGTCGGAGAGGGGGTTAAGGTGGGGGTAAAAGTACGGGTGTGGGTTGGAGAAGAAGTACGCGTTGGTGTCAGTGTGCTGGTTGCAGCCGGTAGAGCTGTTTTCTCAGGGGCTATGCTTGCAGCGAAAAACCCAACACAGTAACATGGGATTGTCGCTAAAATGATCACAATCAATGCTAGACGAATTCGCCTGCGAGAGCTTGGGTCTTTTAGCATCTATTATTCCTCAAGTGAACTGATGATAACACCAGCCAGCAGGGGTGGCAAGTAATTCATGTTCGAGTGAATTCAGCTAATAAAGAGGTAGGAGTGGAGTTTTTGCGGGCATACGCCCGTAAAAACCCCACTCCCAGTAAAATCACCACTGCAAATCCCAAAGCACCTGGAAAATCCCGAACGCATTAAGCCACAGTTTATGGTAAAAATATGCCCATGGATTGGATTTACCTTTCCCCTCATCTGGATGATGTGGCTCTCTCGTGTGGTGGACTGGTGTGGGAGCAGACTCAAACGGGCTCCAGTGTGAGCATATGGACGATTTGTGCGGGAGATCCACCCCCTGGACCACTTTCACCGTTTGCAGAGTCCCTACATGAACGCTGGCAAAGCGGAGCCGAAGCCATGGCGTTAAGACGGAAGGAAGATATCGCTGCCTGTGATCTTTTAGGGGCTTCCAGCCGCCATTTCCCAATTCCTGATTGTATCTATCGACACGCGGGGCAAGAGAACACCCCCGTATGTGACACAGAGGAATCCTTGTTTGGCTCTTTGCCCCCGAGTGAAGCTCCCCTGATAAAAAGATTAAGCGCAGAATTGTCTGGGACAATCTCACAAAACGCTAACGTGGTTTGCCCTCTAACGCTGGGTGGACATGTCGACCATGTATTAACTCGTGAAGCCATAGAAAGCATTGGTCGACCTTTGTGGTATTATGCGGACTTTCCCTACCTTGAAAATGATTTGGGCTACTTCGCTAAATTAAGACAGGCCGGATGGGAATCGCAGGTCTTCCCTGTTTCGAAGCGAGGCGTGACCGCCTGGGAGCAAGCTGTAGCTGCTCACGCCAGTCAAGTCAGCACATTCTGGCCTGATCTTGATTCAATGCAGGCAGCTATCCGCGCCCATTATGAGCAAGACCACGGCATACGCTTATGGCGACCAAACATATATATATGATAGGGAAAGGCAATTTTCTAATCTTGCATTTCTAAATATCTTGTGTTAAAATCACGGCGCGGCGCAGCAGGATAAGAACTCTTGCATGACGCCGCATCTCGTTTTGAAGAGACGCCACACTACAAGGCGCTCTAGAGTATGTAAAATCGCTCTGGGGAGAGTGATTTTATTTATCTTGAGAACTGGGAGAGTAAAATGCCCCCTTCATTTTTAACTCAAGAGGGTTATGATAAACTTCAAGAGGAATTGAATTACCTGCGCTCGGTGAAGCGTCAGGAAGTCGCCGAACGTCTGCATGAGGCCATGGATGGTGGTGAACTAATTGAGGACGCCGAATACGAAGCTGCGAAAAACGAGCAGGCGTTCGTTGAAGGTCGAATCCGAGAACTTGAGATATTGCTCGCCAATGCCCGCGTCATTGAAGAAAACACCACTAAAGACACGGTGCAAGTCGGAGCAAAAGTTACCATTCAAGAAGAAGGTCAAGAGCCAGAAGAGTACACAATCGTAGGACGGGTAGAAGCACATCCACGTAACGGTCGCATATCTAATGAATCGCCTTTAGGACGTGCTCTGATGGACCATAGTGCAGACGATACCGTAGAAGTTGAAGCGCCTGGCGGCTCATTTGTCGTTCACATCCTGAAGGTGAGGTAAACCTGGGGCTTGCCTAATCACCCCGCGCATTCCAAGCCTGCGCGGGGTTTTTGCTTAATTCGGAAGAGGAAGAACTAATGCCCACAGAATACACAAATTTAGAAAAAATACGCCTAGAGAAATTAGAGCGCCTGCGCGCCCAAGGGATAGAACCTTACCCGAACCGGGCTGAACGCACCCGCACCAACCTGGAAGCGGTTCAAGCCTTTGAAGCGACCGAGGCAGCCGGTGAGGATGAAGTGGTCCCGGCTACCTTGGTAGGGCGCATCCGCTCGATACGACCGATGGGAAAAGTCACTTTTGCTCATATCGAGGATGGTCACGCCCGGGTACAGATCTTTTTACGTGCCAATGATATTGGGAAGGAAACCCTAGACCTCTTCAACCATGAATTTGATCTAGGTGATTTTATCCAGTCTAGCGGCGAAATGTTCCGAACCCGGACGGGGGAGGTAACCCTACGTGTGCACAGTTTCCACCTGCTCGCCAAAGCCATCACACCCCTACCAGCAGCAAAAGATCAAACCGTGGATGGGACAGTTGTTCGCCATGCTGCCTTTACCGATCCTGAGACACGATATCGCCAACGCTATGCCGACCTGGCAATCAACCCTGATGTGCGCCAGATATTCTATACACGCGCAGCTATCGTGCGGGCACTGCGTGAATTCATGGATTCTCACGGCTTCCTGGAAGTTGAGACGCCAATCTTACAGCCAATATATGGTGGAGCAGCGGCACGTCCCTTTATCACTCACCACAACCAACTAAAGCAAGACCTGTACCTGCGTATTTCATTCGAGCTGTATCTCAAACGTTTGTTAGTAGGCGGCATTGAACGTGTTTATGAGATTGGGCGCGATTTCCGCAATGAAGGCGTCGACCGCACTCACATGCCTGAGTTCACAATGCTGGAATTTTACTGGGCCTATGCGGACTATCAGCAGGTGATGGACCTTACCGAAGAGATGACCATCTTCGTAGCCGACCGCGTTTTTGGCAAACGCACTTTCTCTTATCAAGGCATGGAAATCAACCTGGAACCGCCCTGGCAACGGATAGACTTGTCCGAAGGTCTGTTGGAGTTGGCTGGAATCGATATCCGTAAACATCTCACAGCCGAGAGCCTGGCTACCGAAATGCGAGTAAAAGGTTTACAACCAGAACCTGATAGCAACCGTGGTAAATTAATTGATTCGCTGATTGGTAATTTCTTAGAGCCCAACCTGATCCAACCCGCGTTCATCTACGATTACCCGCGTGAAATCTCTCCACTCTCTAAAAGTAAACCGGGGAATCCACAGATTGTGGAACGCTTCGAGGGTTTTATCGCTGGGATGGAAATGTGTAATGCCTTCACCGAGCTCAACGACCCCCTGGACCAAGAAGCCCGTTTTCTAGAAATGGGACGGGATTACGGTGTTGAAGATGAAGAACGCCATCCTATGGATGAGGATTACCTGCGCGCCATGCGCTACGGCATGCCTCCTAATGGAGGTTTCGGTATGGGTGTAGACCGGCTAGTTATGTTGTTCACTGATAGCCCAAATATTCGCGAAGTGGTCCTATTTCCCCATTTACGTGGAAAGGATGGATCTCAGGGATCTCCAGCGGAGTGAGGCAGGTGGAGTGGTTCGCCACGCCAATTCCTGGGGAACCAAAAGGACAAATACTTGACATAATCCTCCTCTCAAGTATAATCCGAACAACTAAACATAGAACAACCAGCGCGGAACCAAGTAACCCCAGTACCTTCCAGAGAGTTGCCGGTTGGTGTAAGGCAACAGGCAATGGTGGTGAAATCCCCTCCGTCGGCTCGAGAGAGCCGGTTGCCCCCGTAGGGCGAGGAATGCAATTTAAGCAATTCTCGTTGGAAAGGGGATCGGGTTCGCCCGTTACAGCGAGCTTGAGACCGTTCACCCAGTAAATGGCAAAGACGGTGAAAGCAGGTGGCACCACGAGCGCCCCTCTCGTCCTGCATTGGCGGAGGGGCGTTTTGAATTTATTAAACAAAACAACTGGAGGTGCAACCATGCTCGATATAAATATTTTTCGCGAACAGCCCGACACGGTACGCCAGTCCCTTTCGGTGCGTCAGTTGGAGACCACGCCAGTGGACCAGGTGCTCGAACTAGATAAGAGGCGGCGTGCATTGATCCAGGAAGTTGAGGCTCTGAAAGCTGAACGCAACGTCATCTCCAAGGAGATCGCTCGCTTAAAAGATGCTGAAGAGCGACAGGCCAAGATAGAATCATCGCGCAGCATCGGTATCCGTATCGAAGAATTGGACAATGAACTGCGAAGCGTAGAAACAAGCCTCAACGAGATCATGGCAACTATTCCCAATATACCTGACGAACGTACACCTTACGGAATAGATGAAACCGAAAATGTGGTGATCAAGACAGTCGGTGATATCCCTGAACTCGACTTCGAACCCAAACCCCATTGGGATTTGGGACCGGATTTGGGCATCATCAACTTCGAGCAAGGTGCCAAGATAACCGGGGCTCGTTTTTACGTGCTGAGTGGGGCGGGAGCCCGTTTGCAGCGCGCCCTGATAGCCTGGATGCTGGATTTACATATCCAACAGGGATATACCGAGAAGTATCCCCCCTTCATGGTCAAGAGTGAAACCCTGTACGGTGCAGGACAACTCCCCAAATTCCGCGACAATCTCTACAAAGACCATGAAGAGGATTTGTGGATGGTCCCTACAGCCGAAGTCCCCCTGACCGGATTGCATATGGATGAAATTCTTGATGAAACCAGCCTGCCGCGGCATTATACAGCCTATACACCATGCTTCCGTCGAGAAAAAATGAGCGCCGGGCGCGATGTACGCGGCATCAAGCGCGGGCATCAATTCGACAAAGTAGAGATGTATATGTTCTGCAAGCCGGAAGATTCGTCCGCCGAGTTCGACAAGATGGTCGCGGATGCCGAGCAAACCTGTGCTGAGCTGGGCTTCACCTATAGGATACTTCAATTGTGCACTGGTGACCTCGGTTTTAATGCCAGCATCACTTATGACATAGAAGTCTGGGCACCTGGTTGCGGGGAATGGTTGGAAGTATCGTCGATATCGAACGTAACCGACTTTCAAGCTCGACGAGCCAATATCAAGTATCGTCCCGCAGAGGGAGGTCGGGCGCGCGTATTGCACACCTTGAACGGGTCAGGGTTAGGTATGCCACGAACGCTAATCGCCGTCCTGGAAAATAACCAGCAAGCCGATGGATCGGTAGTCGTGCCCGAGGTGCTTCGCCCGTGGATGGGAGGCATGGATATCATCCACCCTGAGGAGTAGAAAGATCAACACAACAGGGTAGATTATGGAGAGAACGCAGAAGATATGCCCGACTGGTTGAATACATCCATTACCGTCTTAATCCAACTGATCTTGCTGGTCGGTCTGTTTGGGCTGGTCGTGCCCATATTCCCTGGGCTGGTGGTAATGTGGTTAGCTACGCTGGGCTATGGCATAGTTACCGGCTTCGGGACGCTGGGGATAATTCTGTTCATCATCATCACCCTGCTGATGTTAGTCGGGTCAATCGCGGACAATTTTATGATGGGTGCGGGAGCGCGCAAGGGAGGCGCTTCCTGGCTGGCCATCGGAGTCGCTTTAGTGGCTGGGGTAGTGGGTACGATTTTATGGCCGCCTATTGGCGGTCTGATCGCGGCACCTCTGGGTGTCTTTTTATTTGAACTTGCGCGTAAGAGGGATTTCAAAAAAGCCTGGGGGGCATTTCTAGGCCTGGCAACCGGTTGGGGGCTGTCTTTTTTCGTCCGTTTTGGGGTTGGGGTGTTGATATTACTAACCTGGTGGTTATGGGTTTGGCAGGGATGAGCTTCTCACAAAACATTTATGGTTCGAAAAACACCATACCTACACTCATCCTTTCCAAACCTTCATTTGCCCAATATTCCATCAAAGTTGAATCTTCATCCAGAGAGTTAAATAAGACTGGAATGGCACGGTGATCCCCAATCATAGCCAGAGCCCTTACGGCTTCCAGTCGTTGGGTTGAGGGCTGCTCACCCAACACATCTACCAGGGCAGGAACAGCGGGCTCACCAATAGCTACCAATGCGTTCGCAGAAAGACGGGCAACCAGCGAGTCCTGGTCACTCATAGAGGCAATCAAGGCAGGAACAGCCCGTTCATCGGGACGTTGATAAAGAGCTAGAGCAGCACATTGCCGCACAGCTTGATCTTCATCCGTGAGAGCAGCAACTAATTGGAGAGTTGCCCCTCCAACTGGAAACTCGGCCAGCGCACGCACCGCCCACCAGCGGGTATCCACTTGAGGATCACGGAGCAAGGTGCAGATAGCGACAAGGGCGTCTTTCCCATAATCAGGCAGGCGCAGCACCGCTTTCTGCGCCAATTCATCCTCCCCGCTAATCAGGTCATTGAGCAGTGAGTGTAAATCTTCCATACCGGAAATGGGGATACAATCGATATATCATATCTGTAACCGAGCAGCGCACATCTACCAGGCGAAGATCATTCGGCAGGCGGTGGAACAGGTAAATCCTCCACAGCTACACCAATCCACTTATCCCCCTCGTCAATCAACATAACGGGAATATCATCGCGTATGGGGTATTTACGGCCGCAGTCCTGGCAGATCAACCACGACTCCTTATAATA
>DAOVXM010000409.1 GCA_030636125.1 Chloroflexota bacterium
AGAAAAGAAAGCGGGCGAAGCTCGCGATAAGGGTATAATATCTTTAGCCATCCCGTTTTGTTTTACCTGTTTCGTTGAGAGTTTGGTTATGATCAAGCGCGTTTTCTTATTAATCTGGTTCATACTATTCTCCTTCAGTGCTGCCTCAGCCTTGGGGAGTCCGGCCCGCGCCCAAGGGGAATCCCCACTGGTTCTGGTGCTTGCCGTGGAAGGCCCAATCACGCCTTCGATAGCCGAATATCTGGAGCGCGGCATCCGCAGCGCAGAAAAAGACGGCGTAGAGCTGCTGGTCGTACAACTCAACACGCCTGGCGGGAGCATCGATATCATGCAGGACATGGTGGAAAACATCCGCGGCAGCGATGTGCCCGTGGTGGTGTACGTGGCGCCACGCGGCGCGATCGCGGGCAGCGCTGGGACGGTGATCACCCTGGCAGCTCATGCCGCTGCTATGGCTCCGGAAACCGTCATCGGCGCAGCCAGCCCTGTTGGAGGGCAAGGGGAAGACCTGGGCGAGACAATTGAGGATAAACAAAAAAACATCCTGAAGGCTATTGTACGGTCCCTGACTGAAAGGCGCGGCCTGGATGCCTCCGACCTTGCCGAGGATACGATCGAAACCGCCAAAGCTGTATCGGCCACGGAAGCTCTGGAGGTCGGCCTGATCGACTTCATCGCTAACGACCTGGACGACCTGTTACACCAACTGGACGGTTATACTGTGCAAGTACAAGGCAGCGAGCGTACTTTGACAACCGAAAACGCTGAAGTATCTGTTTTAGAGCCGAATTTTATCGAGCGATTCCTGCACACGCTCACTAACCCCAATATCGTCTTTCTCCTGCTGACCATTGGAGTGCAGGCCATCTTGATCGAGCTTTCCAGCCCCGGGGGGTGGATCGCAGGCTTCATCGGGGTGGTTTGCCTGGCACTGGCAACTTACGGCTTAGGCATCTTACCGGTCAACTGGTTCGGGTTGATCTTCCTGGCGACGGCCTTTGTATTATTCTTCCTGGACATCAAAGCCCCAACCCACGGCGCTTTGACTGCCGCTGGCATAGTCTCCTTGATCATTGGTGCGCTGGTGTTATTTAACTCGCCCAGCGTACCCTCCTTCCAACGAGTTTCAGTACCCCTGGTTGTGGGCACGTCGATTGCCACCGGCGCGTTATTCTTCGGGATATTACTCTTTGCCATACGGGCACAAAAAACCCCCATCCGGACGGGGCAGGAAAGCCTGATCGGACGGGTCGGCGCTGTCCGATTCGATCTAAACCCGGCCGGGTCGGTTAAAGTAGGGGGCGAGCTGTGGACAGCCGAATTGACCGACCAAGAAGATACCGCCCCTCAAGGCACACGTGTCGAAGTGGTCAGGGTGGAGGGGCTAAAATTGTTCGTGCGTAAAGTTGACGAATAAGTGTCTATCCGATAATTGGGATAGGTTCGAAGCTTTTGGCATTGCCACTGCAGCGGTTATTTGCTGATCTTTGCGAACAGTCTCTCAGCTAATTTTTGGATAGTTTTGATATCCGAACTGGAGGCGTCTGCATCCCCTGAGCCATTAAAATTTAAATAAGTGATGAGGGGCTCACCTTGAGAGGGTCGGTAGGTTTCAGCGTCGAATGGGGCGAGCTCTCGAACCCATTCCTGAACCTGCCCCCGTTCTACATCCGTCAAATCTACCCAGCCGATCTCATCGACACCATCTTTACAGGATACAGCTTGCGCCTCCCCCTCTTCATCTCCAACCAGATAAACTCTCAGCTCGTCACAGGCATCACCTGGCCCGCCCACCTGGCCCCAGGTGATCACCAATTCAGATTTTAGCGATAAGCTCTGGATATGCGGCACGAACCAGATCGCATTCGCGTCGCTGGATTTGCCCTTATTTTGAACGCTGAGGATGAAATTTACAGACCTTCCTGACAATCGGGATAATTCCAGCCCCACCAGCTGGCTGCGGTTATCATAATCTTCTTTCCACGAATCCAGGTTGCTGACCGTGCCATCGCTCATCCGGTAGTCGAGGTAAAAAACCAGTTCACACTGGGGACTAGCCAACTGGCATCCGATCTCAGCTATAAAATGATCGCCCGCTTTAACCTTGTAGGGTGGGTATTCGCCGATGATCCAGCCATTGAGCGCGCTGCTCGGTCGGGTCCAGATAGCCAGCTCATCTTCATGGCATGACTCGAGATGCGGTTGCTCGAGCAATAGGACAAAGCCATCAGGATTATGGATCGTTCCCGGGCAGTTCAAGCGGATGGACTCATTGCGCCATTCGGCCAGGCAATAATTGGCCGCGAAGTCATAGGAATATTGATCTGGACTGGGGGGTTGTTCAACCTGTACCTGCACCCAGAAAGAACCTTGAGCGTCCGGCCCGATGCCGAAGGAGGCGCCGGAAGGGTTGCGCAGCATCCAATTGCCTCGATACAGTCCCTGGTCTTCCGGCGCGGTTAGATCGACGGACACATCCACAATTTCTCCCGGCCTGACGACGCCGGGCAAGGCTACCGCAGAGCTGCCGCCCATCTTATCCCCACCCACGAAAACCAGGGAATAGGCTTGCGTCCAGTTACAGGAACCGATATTCCTGAAACGCCAGGTCTTCGTGAAGTTGGCTCCGGGCGGAAAAGCAGTATTATCCACCACGCTCACGTCACCTATGAACTCGGCCCAGTCACAATAGCGAGGCACGGGGGTGGGGGTTGGCGGCAGGGGAGTCGGTAAGAACAGGGTAGGAGTCGCCGAAGCAGTCGCGGTTGCTGTAGGAGCTGCGGGCGTATCCGTAGGCCTCATGGCGATTTGGGTGAGCTGAGCTACGGCAGTTTCACCCGCCGATTGGGTGTAGCGCACGAACAAAGTCTGGGCTGCGGCAGTATAAGCCGCATTCGAATCCTCCGTGGGAGGGACTTGCGTAGAGGTGATACAACCGATCGTCACCAGAACAAGCACAAAGAGGAGCAAGAAAAGCTGCTTTTTTCGTTCGTTCATAAGACCCTTTTTATCTAAAGACTACGTTTTTAAGCCTACAGCACCTTAATGCTTCAAGGATTATTATAGCCCGATATTAACAATCGGCAAAAGCGATTGTCAATGACCCAGAGCCTCCGTCCGTTGATGATCGCGATCTACATGGTTGGTCTGGAATTCTGGTTTTTGCTAATAAAAATCTAAGGGCAAACCATTAGAAAAGCGGTACAATTGCGATTGAAGTTATCTTACCGGTATTTTCCAAGGAGCATGCATGCCTTTTAACCCCACACGAGACCGAATTAAACCCGAAGAAATCGATACCACCCCCCGCCGCCGTCCGGAATGGATCAAAGTGCGCGCCCCATCGGGTGAAACCTACCAAAGGCTGCAAGAATTGATGCGCAGCAAAGCGCTGCACACGGTCTGTGAAGAGGCCATGTGCCCCAATATGGGAGAGTGCTGGGGCTCGGGCACGGCTACATTTTTAATGCTGGGTGATGTGTGCACCCGCTCGTGCGGCTTCTGCGACATCAAGCGCGGCCAACCTTCGCCCCTGGACTGGCTCGAGCCGGAGCGCGTGGCGCAAGCCGTCAAGGATATGGACTTAAAACACGCCGTGATCACCAGCGTCAACCGCGACGACCGCAAAGATGGCGGCGCGCCAATCTTCGCTATGGTCATCCGGCGCATCC
>DAOVXM010000363.1 GCA_030636125.1 Chloroflexota bacterium
CGCTGAAATTGAGGGGGCCTTCAACCTGGTCCTAACAGAGTTTAACCCTGGTGGGGTACATCCCGCACTGTCCTTGCGGGGCTAACGATTAAGAGTCCCAGAGTTTAGCGTCTATCCCGTGTATATTTGTCTATTGTGTCTATTGCGTCTACTTATGAGGGTGAAAAGTGTCTATTGTGTCTCTTTTGTCTATAATTTCTATGCCGGTTGCACCACGGTTGCACCGGATTGCGCCAGAAGTGGAGCTGGCATAAAGAAGGAATAGCGACTCTTTGCTTTGTAAAGATTTCCTTGGATTGTTCCAGATTTCAATAACCAACTCTAGTTGTGACCCGTATCGGATGGGTTGCGAACCACCGCCTTCCCTGTTTCTAGAGAAGAATAAGTCGTAATGAGGTTATGTTGCCTGGGTTGATCCGTTAAAATCTTCCAAGAACGCTGGTGTTTCCTACCCCTATTAAGAACCGTTGTTAGAGCTGAGGTTCACCAGTATGCAGGCAAACCCCAGCCCGGAAGTTAAGTGGAACTATTTCCCTTCGTGCACGACGATGCTGCCACTGCTGATTGCTTGGTTAATGCCGTTATCATAAATGACAGTCTCGCTGCCAAGTTCATCTTCACACCAGCGCTGCCTCTCATATACGGTTTCATTCTCCTGAACGTTCTGCTATATCTATGCTTACGGCGACCGCCCAAGGAAAACTCCCGGATTGCCATCCCATTCAACCCTGGCGACAGGAAGGCGTAAATGAATACCCCGTAAACTACGAAGGGTAGAATCGCCACGATTTTAAACCGGAAGGATCTCCCTGATCGAAAAGCGTTAGTATATATCAAATGTGCGATCAGGAAGCTGATCAAACCGGCTATGAAGTCTCCATTCTTTTTCCCCTATTTTTGTCTCACTCAGGCTGACACGCTACACCCCAAGTCAATTGCTTCCGAATATCTTTCCATCCAAGGTAAAATACAGCGGTCAATGGTGATCATTCACATCCACGTAATTTGCTTGCTATTACATACATAGGATGGGATGTGAGGTAGGAGGTACTGATGATAAATCTTTTGATCATTATCTTGGATGATCTGACTCGTTTGTCTGACCTGCTCGAAGCATTTCGGAGGATTGGTGTGCCAGGGGTGACCATACTTGAAAGCGCGGGTGCATATCGAGTTGAGTCTTGGCTCAGCCGGGTAGGGTTTGGTGGGCTGGATCGCTTATTCGAATCTCATGAGGTGCGTCGCCGCACTCTTCTGGCGGCTGTTGAAAGTGATGATTTGTTAGCCCAAGCTGTTGCGGAGGCCGAGAGAGTGGTGGGTGGATTCGACCGGCCTGACAGCGGTCTATTATTGGTGTTGCCCGTGTCCGAGGTTAAAGGATTGCAAAAAGTGGTGCCGAAACCGTCCGAGGAGTCACTTCCGCCTGCGGTATACCCAAACTGGATGGCCTTGAGAGATAAACCAGTTGAGGAAGCTGGTTCTATCCTTAATTTGGAACCAACCATTGTTCGCCCTGAAACTCCCTTGAATGAAACCGCTAGGTTGATGCTTACCCATCCCAGAGTGCACGTGGTATGCGTGGTGGCTGACGATGGACGCTTGGTCGGGCTGTTAGGACTGCGTGCGTTGGCTGATGACATCTTCTTCCACATCATGCCCGAAGAATTTCTCAGGGAAATCCACGATTTGGAAGAAGCGATGGAATTTGCCGAACGTACTCGTATGCGCACAGCTGCTGATGCCATGAGCGATCCAGTCTGGGTCAAACAAGGTGAGACTGTAAAAGATGCCTTCGAACGGATACACGAACATGGACTGGCAGGCTTGCCGGTAGTTGATGAACGATATCATGTGGTGGGTTACATCAATTTGTTGGAACTCATCGCCTTATGCTGTGATGATGATGAAGATAGTAGCGAGATAGGGACACAATGAACCCAGTCTGGCTGGCAGGAGGTATTTTCCTGATTACCTATGCTCTGATCGTAACAGAGAGAATACATCGCACCATAGCAGCTCTGCTGGGCGGGGTAGCCATAATTCTCATTGGCGTACTTGAGCAAGACCAGGCATTTCAATCGATTGACTGGAACGTCATTTTTTTGCTTGCTGGAATGATGATGATTGCCTCCATATTAAGCGAGACGGGTCTCTTTCAATGGATTGCAGTAAAGAGCGTACAATTTGGAAAGGGGAGCCCTTACCGCATCATGATTGTCCTGGTGTTCGTAACAGCTGTCACTTCAGCACTGCTAGATAATGTGACCATAGTTATATTAATGGCGCCAGTGACTTTGTTTATCGCAGCCAGCCTGGGCGTGAGCCCTATACCTTTCCTTATTGCAATAATCCTTGCTTCAAACATCGGCGGGACTGCGACCCTTGTTGGTGATCCACCTAACATATTAATTGGCAGTGCAGCTGGCATCGATTTTGTCACTTTCGCTGCCAACCTTACACCTATTGCGCTTATTGTCCTGATTGTATTTATGGGTATGGCCTGGATTCTCTTTCGGAGGGATTTTAAAGATGTTACCAGCGTTGCGTCCAGCATTGAGGCGATGGATACCTCCGAATTGATCACAAACCGATCTTTGCTGCGCAAATCATTAATTGTAATGGCTGGCGTGATCCTGGGATTTTTGTTCCATGGAGTGCTGCATCTCCAGCCGGCCACAATTGCTTTGGCTGGCGCTACTATCTTGATGTTGTGGGGACGAATCGACATCGAACATGTGTTCAACGAAATAGAGTGGACTGCACTCTTCTTTTTCATAGGTTTATTCATTCTCGTGGAGGCGTTGGTGACGGTCGGAATTATCGAGTCTGTCGCACAGGCGGCCCTGCGCTTGACCGGTGGCAATCTACAGATGACCTCTATGTTATTACTTTGGCTGTCCGCAGTTGCCTCAGGAATTGTAGATAACATCCCCTACACAGCAACAATGATCCCCGTCGTCGAGAATCTTGGAAAAGCGATGCCAATCGGCCCTTTGTGGTGGTCGCTGTCTCTGGGCGCTTGTTTGGGAGGCAATGCTACGCTCGTGGGATCCGCCGCCAATGTGGTTGTTGCCAACCTCTCCGAAAAGAGTGGGCACCCGATTAGCTTCGGTCTGTTCTTGCGCTACGGCGTTATCGTCACTATTATTTCCATTTCTCTGGCCAGCATATATGTTTGGGTGCGTTATCTATAGGCATACAGATTTATTGCTATTTGGAAGATGTGTTGTGGATTAGATAACTGACCAATTTCTGATTTTCCAAGTAAATTGCTTTAACCAAAAAACTTGAGGAGGACCACATCAGTAAATTTCTACTGAAATTGCTTTGCAATCCATTCTTAAATACCGAAAATGGGGGAAGAGTTAAGATCGCAGCCACTCATTTCAATAGGCAATAGGCTAATGGGCACGATTGCAGTGAGATTTTCTATTATTACATAATTGAATATGGGAAAGCGATATCCACTTTTTCTCGCCTGGCGATTTTAGCTTTGATAATGCTGTTGCCTGCATCTAATACCATGAAACTCATTTCAAGCCTCAATTCTTATCCTGTTTACGGTTGTATACGTTTCGCGTCTACATTCGTAAACGCTCCTACTCAAAAAAATTATCTCGGTCCGCAACGCCGGTCAGATGCGTTTTCTACGTGCTGAAGATACTTCTCTAAGGAATACATCTCGATTAACCATAATTGACCGATTTTGATGCCTTCCAGCTTGCTAGAACGCAATAAACGCCGCAGATATTGGATGTTGTAGCCAGTAACGTCAGCAGCAGCCTGCACAGTTACGTGCCCATTAATAAGAAATCCTCTATGTGATTGTTGGGAAATAATTGTGGAATTAATCGAAACCATCCCGACCGGTCTCCAAGAGATCCCCGGGCAGTTCCGCCAACTTGTCACGCTGCTCGAAACGCAGCATGGCTAAAAACTGCTCGACATCTGCATGAGATCGTTCGACTATGGTCACCTTAGGGGTATAAAAAAACAACACCCTTGTGGTGTTGCTTTTTTATACTGGCAAGTGTACCGAATGGAGAACCGCAGGTTCTC
>DAOVXM010000130.1 GCA_030636125.1 Chloroflexota bacterium
ATAAAACCGGCTGCGGTCAGGATGATGACGATTTGCCAAGAGCCGGAGAACGGTTCTATGGCTGGCTGTCCGGGCCACAATAATTTAAGACCCAAATTCATCAGATAGTTAAAAAACAGCACACTCAGGGCTGTCAGCATCCCTATAAGTACCCCCCAACCGAATTTCACCCAATATTCTTTAGAACTGGCAAACCCTTTATTCTGCATAATTCACTCCTGTGTGGATAAGTCTGAAAACCATATTCAGGACTGGTAATCCTCTTCGCTGTCTGGCGATAATCTCTTGTCTGTCGTTCGGAGCGGCTGAGAACTTCATTCAGCGAAGGTGGAGAATCTCATTTCAATAGATGCCAGACTTCTTTGGTGTTTAATTCACTAGACTTAACTACGAAGCCTGGCATCTGTTTTGCGGGCTATCTTACAAGGGACAGATAAGCAGCCGGGTGCCGTTAGCCAGTTCCACAACGACCGCTTCAACGGTCTGGGTGCTGACCCCGGTTATGGCTGCTGTACCTTTCCCGTTGGTGTTCACGGCGGTGACTGTTGCTGCGGGTATGTTCACTGTACTTGGGCTGTGAGCATGTTCATGATGATCGTTATTATCCGGTTCGACCTCCACGCGCCACTCGGGTGGTATCGGGATTGGTCCGTAAAGATTGGGGTCCTGTTCGGCCTTGGTGGGCGGCGCACCTTCCGGTCGCGTCACTGCCGGTACGGTCTCTTCATAAGTTGGTCGTGGTTCGAATTGTGCAAATTGTGAAAAACACATAATCCAATTCTCCTTATTCTATGCCGTGCTTTTTCTTGAAAGCCGCCAGCTCGGGCCCGACGGCCTTTTCAACCAGGTCGCTTAACATGCCCTCGTTGATGAACTTCGAACGCGGGGTTAGCTTTGAGCGATCTGGTTTTTCCGGCTTTGAGGCAGGCGCCGCCGGCCAGGTTGAGGGATTAACAATCGCCTCGCGCACCCGGATTTTATCTTTTGTGACGTTGAAGACGATCAAATCGCTCACCATCGTCAGTGGTCCGTCGTAGGTTTCGCGGATCTGCTCGTAAACGTCATAGCGGGTGTCGAAGTCGTTGTAGAAGTGGTAGGCGACCGCCATGCGTGGCTTGACTTCGGTCATCACGGCCCCAAAGGCGGATGGCGCAGTGTGGACGTGGATTGCGACGTTGATCGCTGTATTGGGATCAAATTTATACTGCTCAACCAGTTGGTCCATAGTCGGGAAGCACTCGTGGACGGCCAGGTCGGCTCCTTTCGCGTACTCCACAAACCATTTGTTTGGATAAGTGTCGCCGCCGAAGATGAATTTCAGCCCATTCCACTCCAGGCTGTAGCTTACAGAGCCGTCTATTGCGTGCACGGCTGGGAATGAGCGCACGGTGACATCGTTCTCCTGGAACACGACATGGTTCTCACCCCGGTAATCGAACTCGTGCACCTGTAGTTCTCCGCCACCACCGGGGATTTCTCCCAGCCGGCTGGTGATATCCCACATCATGGAAGTTTTCATACCTTCGATGGCGGCCTTGGTACCCAGTTCCGGCTTGTCTCCGTTGGGACCCCAGATGCGCAGAGGTCCGTGACGACCGCCAGTCCAGCCGCCGATCCATAACGCCAGCACATCGGCAAAGTGATCCTGGTGCAGGTGGCTGATAAAAACCTTGTCCACCCAGTCGTAAGGGATTTCCAGCGAGCCCAGGTTGGCTACTGATTCCGACCCGCAGTCGAAAATGAATTTATCGCCGTTGCCCAGTTCCACCAGGATGGAGGCGGAAGCTTGTTTTTTGCGGGCGTTGGGCATTCCGCTGCCCAGGATGATCACGCGCATCTCGTCTGGGCCGATATCCTCCGTATTGGGGAAATAGCCGGTATGGTCAGCGCGCGCCTTGGTTGGATCTAGTTCCACCCAATCGCCGCCTGAATGATGTGCTACTAAACCGTGTTTTCTTTCTTTCTCAGTCATTTTTTTCTCCTTATCGTATCGTTTCTATATGCAATTTTCTAACTTCAACAGCGTTCAGCAATTAGCTGACAGCTTTACCATACAACCACATTCGTAAAAGTGGTGGTTTGGGATACAATTATTTTCTTTACAAATATTTGTCCTCCTTCTATTCGTTTATTCGTATAAAATTTCCTTGTACAGAGCTTATTCCTGCGGCGGTTCTTCCCAGGAAGGCTCCCATCCGGGCTGCATCTTCTCTTTGAGGGTCTCTCGATTTGGCTGCCCTTTGAATAACCAGGCGGGAATACCTCTGGGCATGGGTTCTTCCCATCCATACCAGGTAGCCGCCACGCGGAACACGAACCCAATTAAGAAGGCGATCAGAGTTGCTGGGACAAGTCCCAATGCCAGCGCCCAGGGTGCTCCAAACGCCCCTGCTCTGAGCAAGAAAAAGCTGAGCGATGTGATCACGGCTGTGCCGATAGACCGCTCGCCCTGCACGAGTTGCTTAGCGGGCACACCACTGGTGATGTCAATCAGGTAGCGGCCAGCGGTGGGACCAACCACGCCCAGGGCGATAGCTCCCAGCAAGGGCCACCCGGCCTGCAGACCCTTCTCTACGCCCACGACCGCATACCAGGGCAGTGAGAAGGAGGTCATGAATTGGTAGAAGGTCTCGCGGAATGTCTGACCCTTGCCCCAGGCGAGGTATAAACCCAGGATCCAGGCCAGGATTATCAGGATCAGGTACCAGGGGTTGGTCCAGGAACCGGGAACTTCGTTCAGCAGAACATCGCGCGTGGTGCCCCCGCCGATGCCGCCGAATAGCGCCATCACAAGTATGCCAACGGCAGTGAAATATTTACGCCGGTAGTGGTCAGGTCGCTGCGCCAGCAATGCGCCGTTCAGCCCATTCGTGGCGGCGGCAATCAGGTCAATGTACAAGAAAGCGCCAGGTGTCAAGAAAGCCATTAAGTATCCAATTAGATTCATGTTATGCTCCTTTTTAAGATATAAAATGAATTCTTAAGCTCTTGGGTAAATCCACTTGTGCAGCAGGTTTGGAAAACATCTCCGGCTCCTATTACAAGCTGCAACCCCCCTTAGATAAGTGGTTTTAGTCGCTGTCACGTGGGTCCCGCTTCGTCCCGCGATATCGAGATTGTGGATGAAATCTAAGAAAATTTCGATGATTTTCACCTCCTGGTCCTTCACTTCCTCAATCGTGATCTGCCCCCAATATTTGTACCACTCACAATGATAATTCAGTCTGGGGAATTCGGGAAGGTTGAATTTTAAATGTTGCTGGAGATGGTGGCCGGTAGCCGGCGGGGACGCCGGCTGGATAAGGGTATTAGATTCCGGTTAGATCAGGGGAGGGGAGGCTGGCTGGATTAGGGGATTGGGTGCCGGCTTTATCGAGAGGGAGGGAAGGGGGAAGTCACAGGGGAAAACAAGGGGGTCCCAGTTCCTTGACAAAGCTGGTCTTTTAGATATAATCCAACCCAATAAAATACACAAAAACTTTGATAAGGACTAGTAGACGCTGAAACGATGGCACAGAGAGCGGGGGCAGGTGAGAATCCCGCCCGTACGACAGCGGCGAATGGACCTTGGAGTTGCAGGGCGAAAGACTACCACCGAGATGATTTGTTGTCGAGTAGCCCGTGCCGGAGTTGCCACCGTTATCAGGGCAAAGGGTATAAGTGATTTAGTCGGAAATCTTTAGTCGTTAGCAATTACTGAGTGACTATTGGATGAAAAGACTAAAAGACCAATGGACTTGTTTCTGAATCACCGTACTCGCAACGAGTGAGGCTGGTCTCTTTCCCCTGTCGCAGCACCGACAGGGTTTTTTGTTAAGGACGGTCTAACCGAGGTGGCACCACGGACGAAATGCGTTCGTCCTCAATAGGATGGGCGCATTTTAATTCTGTATATGGAGGTCTTATGGAAGATTGTACACGGAACACCCCGTTTTCGGACTTGGATACAAAATTCGAATCGGATTATTTTCGGAAGAGGTTTATTAAAACTATTAGTAATGAACTAAGAAAGGAGTAAAAAAAATGAATACAAAAACTCGTTATTTGCTCGACGAATCGGATCTACCTAAGTCTTGGTACAACATCAATGCAGACATGCCAGTTCCACCGACGCCGGTCTTGCACCCGCAAACGAAGGAACCGGTGACTCCAGAATTCCTCAGTGTTCTCTTTCCAATGGAGCTCATCAAACAGGAAGTAAGCACGGAGAGGTACATCGATATACCGGAAGAGGTGCGCGAGATCTATAAATTATGGCGACCGACTCCCCTCATACGAGCCAGGCGCTTGGAACAGGCATTAGATACCCCCGCACATATTTACTTCAAAAACGAAGGAACATCTGCTGCAGGGAGTCACAAGCCGAATACGGCTGTAGCTCAGGCGTATTACAACAAGAATGAGGGCGTTAAGGCGTTGACTACCGAAACTGGCGCTGGTCAATGGGGATCTGCTCTTTCATTAGCTTGTAATTTATTCGACTTGGACCTTGAAGTCTATATGGTAAAAATTTCCTACAACCAGAAGCCATACCGCCGGGTGATGATGGAGACTTATGGAGCCCAGGTCTTCGCCAGTCCAACAGACCGTACGAACTTCGGTCGTAGTTTATTGGCAGAAGATCCTGACAACCCTGGATCTTTGGGCATTGCTATTTCCGAAGCAGTGGAAACGGCGGCAACGTCTAACGGTAGGAAAAAATACAGTCTGGGTTCTGTGCTCAACCATGTCTTGTTGCACCAAACTGTGGTCGGTGAGGAGACCCTGAAGCAAATGGATCTGGCAGGAGAATATCCGGATGTGGTCATCGGATGTGTTGGGGGTGGTTCGAATTACTCCGGCTTGGCTTATCCATTTATGCGCCAGAATCTGTTAGAAGATCGACGTACACGTTTTGTGGCAGTTGAACCAACCGCTACGCCCACTCTAACAAAAGGGTTATACGCTTTCGACTATGGGGATACAGCCAAAATGGCTCCGATTGTAAAGATGTTTACATTGGGTCACCGTTTTGTACCGCCGCCGATCCATGCAGGTGGGTTGAGGTACCATGGAATGGCGCCCAGCCTTTGCGCACTATACGATGCCGGTTACATTGAAGCTGTTGCTGTTCCCCAATTGCCAACATTTGAAGCCGCAGTTTTATTCGCACGCAGCGAAGGTATCATCCCGGCGCCAGAAACTGCACACGCAATCCGGGTTGCGATTGATGAAGCCTTGGATGCCAAAGAAAAGGGTGAGGAAAGGGTGATCCTCTTCAACTTTTCAGGACATGGGAACTTTGACATGACAGCCTACCAGGCTTACTTGAGTGGGGAGCTAGTGCATTATGAGTATCCTGCAGAAGCTGTTAAAGAAGCCATGAAGGACCTGCCGGAAGTTGCATTTTAGGCTGATCGTAATTACTACTGTGCCTGCCATACATTTTCATGTAAAATGTATGGCAGGTTGTTTTTGACAATTGGAGGTGGAGTAATTATGAACGTGGTTACAAAGTACACTGTAATTGGTGCCGGACACGGTGGAAAAGCTATGACTGCCCATCTGGCTTTAATGGGATTTGAGGTCACTCATTACAACCGCACACTCGATCACATATCTGGAGAGCAAGCACGAGGTGGTATTGAGCTGGAAAGTTTTGAAGGCGGACCGCGTGGGTTTGCTGAATTGAAACTGATTACTTCTGATATTGGTGAAGCGATTAAAGATGCTGAGGTTATCATGGTCGTTGTTCCTTCATCCGCTCATGCTGATATTGCCAGGACTGTAGCCCCGCATGTGCGAGCTGGACAGATATTTCTATTACATCCCGGTCGTACAGGCGGAGCTATTGAATTCGATAAGGTGTTCAGAGATTGTGATGTAGATGTTGATGTGACAGTAGCTGAAGCGGAGACTTTTATCTACGCCAGTCGTGCGGAAGGGCCTGCTCAGGCTCGTATCTTTCGAATAAAGGATGCTGTTCCATTAGCCGCGCTTCCTTCAGTCCGCACTGGACAGGTTCTGGATGCGATCAAACCGGCATACCCGCAGTATATTGATGGGATCAATGTATTAAATACTGGCTTAAACAATATGGGCGCAAGTTTCCATCCTGCTCTGTCGTTATTGAATGCTGCCAGGATCGAATCCTCACACGGAGATTTTCAGTTCTATATTGATGGAGTGACTCCTGGAGTCGCACGCGTATTGGAGGTTCTTGATCGTGAGCGTGTAACAGTAGCTTCTGCGCTAGGTATCCGGGCACGGACCGCGATGGAGTGGTTGAAACTGGCGTACAACACTTCCGGAGAGAATCTGTACGAAGCGATTCAAAACCAACCCGGATACCTTGGGATCATGGCTCCCAGAACGCTTAACCACCGCTACATCTTCGAAGATGTGCCTATGAGTCTGGTCCCGATTGCTTCGCTCGCTCAGCGTTATGGGGTTTCGGTGAGGGGGATTGACAGCATTATCCGTCTGGCTTGCATTATTCATAGGACGGATTATTGGCGGCGCGGTCGTACTCTCGATAAACTGGGGATTGCTCACTTGAGCGTAACCGAAATAAAGCGTTTTGTGAATGAAGGGGTGCGCGTTTGATTTGATCGCAATCCCCCATATTTATACTGATTTTGTACTAGCGTTCATTCTCGTGAAGAGATTTTGGAACCCGTCCGTAAAGGTACCAGTACTGTTCCTGAGGGAAACTGGCTGCAAGCGAAACATCCCAAATAAATTCACTTGAAATAAAAATGGTGTGCAGGAGCAAGTCCAGATTTGCGAGGAGATCTCGCTGGGCTTTGGAGATCTTCTCCGTTTGGGTACTCAATAAATGCATCATTACGCGTCTAGTCACTTCGTATTTATAACGGTCATATTGGGTCTCAGGATTTGCACGGTAATCTTCCAGGAAGTTCTTCCAGAGATTCAGGCGGGCGTGGTATTCCTTGGACGCTTTCCCCTCCCAGGCGACTCGCCAGCGTGTACGGAGATCGTTCAATCGTCGGCTTAGTTCCTCAAGCTCTACCTGCTGGGAGGATGTCTTTATACTGGATTGAGCTCTCAGACGAGCTAATAATAATCCTCCTAAAGTTAATTGGGGGTAAGGGGTTTCACCAGCCGGAGCTCTAGTACCAATAGACCAGTATACATCGGATGATAACAGATATGATTCAAGCTGTTCAATTCCAGCTTTCAAATAGCGCAGGTCGTATTCAGG
>DAOVXM010000163.1 GCA_030636125.1 Chloroflexota bacterium
AGCAACTCCTGCTCGTTAATCACACGGGGTTGCTCAACAACGCGAACCAGGAGGATGATATCATCCTTATAGCGTACGACTCCAGGATTGAAAACACCGACGACTTCGAAATCTGGGCATAACGGAGCCAAATCAGCAGGATGAAGGAGAAGTCTTTCATCTAAGACTGTGACGCTCATGAGCGTATTTCAACTATGATGCCTTCATTGGGGCGCAAGAACAATTCCGATAAAGAGACGCTTTCTTCGCGATCCAGATAAGTAGAGAGAACAACATCAGATCGACACTTCTCAGAGAACGAGAGGGTGCAAGATCTTTCTGAGAAATTCAGGGCGATAAGGATTCGCCCAGTTGGATGTTCGCGAAAATATGCAAAACAAGTCTCCTCTCCAGAATCCACAACCCTAAAGCTGCCACCTTGAAGAACACGTGAAGATCGTCGATACCATATTAGTCGTCGATAGAGATTCAAAAGTGATTCCGAATCATCATTTTGAACAGTAACATTTCGAATTGTAAAATCCGGAGAAACAGGTAGCCATGGCCCTTTGGCTGAGAAACCAGCGTAAGTTGTGTTGTCCCACTGCATGGGCGTGCGACTTACGTCACGGTTACGTTCAGGCCCGAAGCGACGACCCTGAGGGTCTTGAATTTTCTCCTGGGAGATATCGCCGTTAACCATCCCTATCTGATCACCGTAATACAAGGTTGGCGTCCCGCGTAGGGTAAGCAGTAACATGGCAGCCACACGCGCTTGAGCCTCTCCGATACGTGAAGCCAACCGCGGGGCATCGTGACTACCCAAAAAATAATTTGGCCAGGCAAACGGAGGCAGTGCCGCCTCTAACTCAACAATAGACTGCCGGATTGTCGGTGCTTCCCAAGGCTGTCCCATCAAACGGAAATTGAGAGGCAGATGAAGCCCATCATCATTCTCTCCATAATACCTGATCCAACGCGCCAAGGGATACCACACCTCGCCAATCGCACAGCGGTCGCCATACTGATCGAGTAGAAGTCGAAAATCACGCAATATTTCGTGAACTTCATCCTGGTCACCAGTGTAAAGTTGCAACTGGCGATGATATATGTCATCAGGAGGCAAAGTTGGGTCCACGTCTGGATTCGGTGGGTTATCGCGCAATTGTTCATCCTTAAGAATCATGCCAACCACATCCATACGGAAACCATCTACACCGCGATCGAGCCAAAAGTGCAGGACATCTATCATTGCCCGGCGCACTTCGGGCTCGCGCCAATTTAGCTCGGGCTGTTCTTTCACGAATTGGTGTAAATAATATTGACCGGTGACTTCATCCCAAGTCCAGGCCGGTCCACCAAAGACGCTTCCCCAGTTATTAGGCAGAGACCCATCAGGTTTGGCATCCCGCCAGATATACCAATTCCGCTTAGGATTGTCGCGACTACTACGAGATTCTATAAACCAGGGATGTTGGTCCGAGGTGTGGTTAGGGACATAATCAATGATTACCTTTATCCCACGCCGGTGAGCTTCGTCCACCAACCGGTCAAAAGTCGCCAGATCACCAAATAGGGGATCGACATCATTATAATTGGCGACATCATAGCCAAAATCTGCCATCGGCGAGGGGTAGAACGGGCTGATCCAAATCGCGTCGATCCCCAAAGAACCTTCAGTGCCATCGTTTAAATAATCTAACTTTTCGATAATGCCCTGTAAATCACCAACACCATTACCCGTTGTGTCTTTGAAGCTGCGCGGATAGATCTGATATACAACACCACGCTGCCACCACTTCAGGACTTTAGAATTTGACATATCATTCACTTTTTATCATCCCTATATAGATCAATTGCTCGCGCAGGTATCGTAACGAAGGTCGAAACGATAATAAAGTTGTTGAGAACTTTTCAGACTGTATATCATCGCAGTTGGTAAGTACCACCGCCTTCAGCGTGGAAGCAAAGCCCAATCCCACAAGCCTGTGTGGCTACAGGGTTCCCATCGCCATCTAACACACCACTCAAACCAACCACTACCACCGGTGTATAACGCCCGGGCGCTCCGGCAAACACGATTGTGTCACCGTCCACTCCGACCAAAGGGTAACCACTGTAAACGAGGGCTGATCACCTGCTCTTCTCGGAACGAATATCGAACTCGTGGTCTCGTCCGTGAACGATGATTTTAAAGGCTAGACGTTTCCAATGTGCCGGCAGGTTAGGATTTATCTTCGGGACATCATCATCCGTTAATCGCAATCCGGCAAATCCAAATACGATTGCCTGCCAAAGCCCACCTGCTGAGGCTGCATGGATACCATCGTCTGCATTCCCACGCACATCGCACAAGTCTGCACGCGCCGCTCGTTTAAAATGCTCATAGGCCAGTTCAGGCTGCCCTAATTCACTGGCAGTCCAGGCATGCACCGCGGGACTAAGCGATGATCCATAGCTATGATCGGTGCGTGGATTGTAATAATCCCAATTCGTCTGCCAGGTTTTGTGATCATAGTGCTCGCGAAACAAGCACAGCAGCATAAGGACATCGGCTTGTTTCAACACCTGATGCTGGTTGGCGCCTTCAATGCCCAACAATTCTTGCATGGATTTCGTACGTCCATCATATGCGGGCCAATCCACTTCTTTCAATTGGAAGAAGCCCTCAAACTGCTCGATCAGGCCGATTTCAGGATCTTGGAGAATAATCAAACCGTCAATTATTCTGCGCCAGCGTGTCAGTCTCGCTGGTGTCAGATCAAGCTGTTTCTCGAGTTTACTTGCACTCTCAGGGGCACGATCACCCAACCAACCCAGTGCCTCTAGCGCAGTTTCCAAATGCCACTGTACCAAACGGTTTGTGAAAGCGTTATTATCCACATGATCGTGATATTCGTCGGGGCCGATTACATCACGAATTGAAAACTCGTTTCCTTCCTGCTCAGCGCGCTCTCCCCAAAACACTGCGGTTTCCACTAGGATCGGAACTCCCACATCTCTCCAAAAATCGTCGTCACCGGTCACCTGCCAATACTGATGCATCGCATAAACAACGTCTGCACTAATGTGAATTTGGATGTCGCCAGTCCAAATGCGAATAAGATTCGTTTTGTCGTCGATATCGGGCACCCAGGTTGGTGTGACCTCCTCACCGGTCTCGGCAGATTCCCAGGCATATTGCGCCCCAGAGAAACCGTTTGCGGCCGCTTTCTGGCGCGCACCGGGTAGGGTAAACCAGCGGTACATCAGCAAGTTACGAGCCAGCACCGGTTGGGTATAGGTAAAAAAGGGTAATACGAAAATCTCGTTATCCCAAAACACGTGCCCACGGTACCCAAAACCGCTGAGGGTTTTTGCCCCGATGCTTACACGCTCATCTTTGCTTGGAGCAGCGATACGCAATTGATAAAGTGCGTGCCGTATGGCTACCTGAGACTCATCATCACCCTCAATCACCACATCGCTAACTTTCCAGAAATTTTTCCAGGTTTTATCATTTGCTGTGCGCGCGGCCTGGTAACCGGCGTTCGCGGTTTCCTCTATCTTGATCAAAGCAGCATTCATAGGGTCATCGCTGTCGCGAGAGGTATAGATAGTCACAAACTTATTTATGGTCAATAATTGTCCGCTATCTAAATGGGCGCTGATTTTGATGCCCGGACAACCAGGGCAATCGTGCCCGGCTCGCTCCACCCGAGCACCTTGGACCGCAACGCGAGTGCTCATCGCCAGCATTTTATCCGTATGGCGAGTTTTAACCAGTAAATCAGCCTGGTTTGCATCGCTGTGTTGTGATAACGTACGTAAATGGGCTAATCCATCGTTATCAACATGGCTGTCTAGCATAGCTCGAACTTCGACAAAGACAGGGCGATCAAGCGGTATGATACGAGCGCGCAAAACCATCACATGGGGATCTGCCAAACTGGGCACTCGCTCAAACTGCAAGTCAATCTCCGGACCATCCTTTGTGGACGACCAACGCAAGCGCCGATGAAGTACCCCGGTTCGCAAGTCGAGGTACCGGGCGTATTCGATAATATCGCCTTTATCCATGCTAAAACGTTGACCATCAATCCAAATATCTAACGCCGTCCAGTTTGGAGCATTTGCCAGCTCAGTAAATATTATGGGTGCCTCATCCCAGAAACCATGTACTAGAGTAGCCTGTCTATCCTGCGGGTATCGTTCTTCAAACGTGCCCCTTGTACCCAGGTAACCATTACCCTGGTTTAATATCGTTTCGTGATGATGTTGCCGTGCAGGCTCAAATACAGGCTCACTTACCCGCCAAGTTACCCCGCGAGTTAAATCAGCTAGGGTTGAATTTTCCAGGCTAGGCAAAACCAGGTCGGCATTCCCAACCCGTTCAGGTGGTCCTAATCCGACCGTAACCATGCCCGCAGCTTGGGCTGCTTCAATCCCTGAAGCGGCGTCTTCGACAACCAGGCACCGGGTTGGGGGAATACCAAGCAGGCGCGCAGTGTGTAAAAATAAATCGGGGGCGGGCTTCTGCCGGTTGACACTACTCCCATCGCAGAGGACATCGATCCTATCACGAATGCCCAGACGGTCTACAACCGTTAACGCATTTCGACTCGCCGAAGCAATCCCAATTTTTACACCACCCAGGGCTAACTCCGCCAATAGCTCCATTACACCGGGAGACAGGTCCTTTGGTGAGACCACTTTCAGCATTTCTCGGTAATATCCATTTTTTCGGGCCATCATCTCTTCGGCTTGAGCCGAGCTCACTTGGCGACCGGCGAGAAGGAGCTCGAGAGACTTTTTCCGTGAGACACCACGCAGCTTCTCGTTGTTTACCCGCGTGAAGGGAATACCCTCTTCGTCTGCCAGGCGTTTCCATGCCCGGAAATGGTATTCGGCGGTGTCAGTGATGACACCATCCAAATCAAAGATCACGGCGTCTATATAAGAGTGCAATTTCAGTCCCTGTCTCTCTGTTGTTATTTTCCTCGTATATGTTCCTTATTAGAAAAAATGACGGGGATTAATCCCTCAGGTTTAAAAAGCGTTGTCACCCAACAATGCCGGCAGTCTCAAGTTTGCTATTGCGAGAATAAATCCAGGGGTGATGTCGGGACCGGCAAGAACGAGGGCATCCGCCCGTCTCTCCTGCAAGGCCGGGAGGGCAACCGGCCCTGCGGTGATGGACGATGAACAAGACAGTATTTGTACGGGATGTGCTCAGATTGCGGGCTGCCAGGTTTGGACGATACTGCAACTCCTTTGCCAGTCGCAGAACCTCTTGACGCATCGTAGGGCTCACGCCAGGTTTATCGTTTAAACCCCGCGAGACCGTAGCAACCGAAACATCAAGCCTGTCAGCGATTTCTTGGAGCGCGGACACTGCAAAAAAGCTCCTTAAATTTTACGTAAACGTTTACGCTTAATTTACGTAATTAATAACTTTTTGTCAATAACCAATTTCTGGTGCACCTTGTCTAAAGGGAGTCAACGAAATTAAACCAAACGAAGGATACCATTTGTACCCGCGCCGCCATCAGGATATAATCAGGGTGGAAAGATGACCACACCTATCCTCACCACCAAACTCTACCTCCCCCCACCCCGTCCAGACCTCGTCCCGCGTCCCCATCTAGTTGAGAGATTGAGTCGGGGAGTTGACCGTAAACTTACGCTCATCTCAGCCCCAGCCGGATTTGGAAAAACCACCTTGCTGAGCACCTGGGTGCAGCAAGCTGAACCGCGTACGCGTGTCGCCTGGCTCTCGCTGGACGAGGGTGACCATGACCTGTCGCGCTTTCTGACTTATTTTATCGCTGCCTTACAAACTATTGATAGCAATGTTGGGCAAGGAACATTGGTTGCCCTTCAATCTCCAGGTACAGTCAACGTTGAGATAATTCTGACCACCTTGCTCAATGAAATAACCGAATTCCCTGAAAATGTGGTTCTCATTCTCGACGATTACCACGTGATCGAATCCCGACCGATTGACAAAGCCCTCACCTTTCTACTCGACCATCTGCCACGACAAATGCACCTGGTCATTGCCAGCCGGATTTGGCAAAACTACCCTCCTGAGTGAATGGGTTGACCAATGCCACAGACCTGTCGCTTGGCTTTCTTTGGACGATGGTGACAATGACCCATTCAGCTTTCTGACTAATTTTCTTGCTGCTTTACAAACTATTAATACTAATATTGGGAGGGAAATTTTACCTTCCCTACAATCACCGGGAACGGTCAATATCGATGCCGTTCTAACTACTCTCATCAATGAAATAGCAGCATCCCCCGGATGCAGACCAAATCATTGATTACACTCAAGAAGATA
>DAOVXM010000390.1 GCA_030636125.1 Chloroflexota bacterium
CCGAGGTCTTGACCGCCCACTCCGACATTCAGGTGGCCATCTTCGGTCAGTTCCACCCAGGCGCTTGAACCTGCGTTTGGCGGCATCGCTGGCGCCTTCCACATTAAGGCGATGCCCTTACCCCGGCGTTTGTTGGGGGCGCTGGGAGGGGCTTTGACTCCCCAGTCGATCGCCTCGGCTACCTTTTGTATACATTCAGGCAGACCCATCGGGTGCATCTTACTGCCCGTAACTAAGGTGCTTCCGGTCTTCAGGCAATTGATCTGGCGGAATTCTACCGGGTCCAAACCGATTTGTTGGGCTAACTTGTCAATACACTGCTCCAGCCCGGCATGCATCTCGGGCATGCCGAAGCCACGCATGGGTCCCCCGACAGGGTGGTTGGTATATACACAATAACTATCGGTCTTAACATTCGGCACTTCGTAAGGTCCACTGCTGCTGTATCCACTGGCGCGGGTGATGTTGACACCATATTCTGTGTAAGCTCCAGCATCCCAGTAGAAGGTGTTCTCCATCGCTAGAAGCCGGCCATTTTCATCGCAACCCATCTTGAAGTATGCCACCAGTCCCTGGCGTACAAAAGCGGTGTAGAATTCCTCCTCACGCGTCAGAAGCAGCTTTACCGGGCGTCCCTTTACCTTTGAGGCGATGGCAACAACAAGGGCTTCCATGCTCACGCCTGCTTTGCTGCCAAAACCGCCTCCTACCCACGGCGCGATCACGCGCATGTCGCTCTGGGAGATTCCCAATGATTGGGCGATCAAATTGCGCTGGGCAAAGGGAGATTGCGAACTTCCCCAGAGCGTAACCTGGCCGTTTTCGTCCACTTTGGCGACAGCCACATGCGGCTCTATGGGCACATGCTGTATGTGGGGGATGCGGTACTTACCCTCGGTGATCGCTGCACACTTCTCCCAGGCACCCTCCACATCCCCTTTACGGACTTTGAAGAGATTTGAAATATTTGTGTCAGGTTGTGGGAAAATGAAGTTTGCCACTTTATATTGAGCGAGATCAGGATGAATCAGCGGCGCCTCTGGGCTGGCCCCAAATTCTGGATCAAGGACGGGTTCCAGCAGTTCATACTCGACCTCGATTAAATCAAGCGCTTTTTCAGCAATCTCTTCGCTGATAGCAGCAACCCCCGCGACCGGGTCGCCTACGTAGAGCACCTTTTCCCGGCAAAAGATATAACGGTCCTGCAGGTAAAGACCAATATAGCCGGGGAAATCTTCTCCGGTGACCACGGTTTTGACACCCGGCAGTAATTTGGCTTGGCTGGTATTAATGGATTTGATGCGTGCATGGGGGTGCGGGCTGCGTTTTATTCGAGCATGTAATAAGCCGTTGCCAAATTGAAGATCGTCCGCAAAGTTTGCCGCACCAGTTACTTTCTCACGGGCATCCACACGAGGTTTACTCTCGCCAATCGGACTGGGGATTTTCGTTTTAGTTTCAGGCGTTGTCATGAGCTATCTCCTCACATCCTTGCGGCATTCTTGATGCCCTCGACGATGCGCAGGTAGCCTGTGCAGCGGCACAGATTACCTACCAGCGCGGTGCGAATTTCCTTTTCGCTTGGATCAGGACAACGATCCAGCAGAGCACGTGAAGCGATCAAAATACCAGGCGTGCAAAAACCACATTGCACGCCCCCCACTTCAAGCAGCGCTTCTTGAACCGGGTCAAGCTGTCCATCATCCGCCAAACCCTCCACGGTGGTGATTTCAGATCCATCACATTCAACCGCCAAGACCATACAACTGTTTACCGGTTCGTTGTTCATCAATACCGTACAAGCGCCACACTCGCCCGCGGTGCACCCGTTTTTTGTGCCAGTGAGCGCCAGTTTCTCGCGCAGCATCCCTAATAAGGTCATGTTTGAGGGGACATCAACCTGTTCAAATTCACCATTGACGGTGAGGTTGATCCTGTGATAAGCCATACTATCCTCCTGAACTCTCTAGTTCTTGCCAGACTGCTTTGAGCGCTTTATAGGACAGGTTCCTGACCATCATCTTACGGTAAAGAGCGCTGGAGCGGACGTCATCAATGGGCGTGCAGGCATCCATCGCTATCTGGGATGCTTGTCGAAGTATCTCCTCGTTGATAGGCATTTCAAATAGAAAAGCCTCTACTTTCCGGACGACCAGCGGAACTGGCGCGACGGAGGCCAATGCCAGCTTCATGCGAAACCCCGAGGGGGCATCCGGATCTGGGTAACCTAACGCGGTCACACCAACGATGGACAGGTCGCTTTCCTTATTGCGTCCCAGCTTAATGTACGTTCCTGCTAAACCGGGGGGTGGCACGGGGAGCTGGATGGAGGTGACGATGTCCCCTGCGCCCAAGATGGTTTCGCCTGGCCCGGTGAAGAAACCTTCCAGCAGTACCTGGCGCGTCCCATTCGTTCCAAACACGCTTAGCTCCCCATCGAGCAGCAGGCAGGCGCCGATCGTATCCCCCGCAGGCGAGGCGTTGCAGATATTGCCGACGATGGTGGCGCGGGTCCTCAACTGGTAGCTGGCGACACTATCTACGGCTTCCTTTAATGCCGGGTAAGTCCTGCTCACCTCAGGGAAAGCGCTGACCCGGTTCATGTCCACCGCCGCGCCGATGGTTAAACCATTCGAAGGGTCAAAGGTGATATCGTTGGTACCATCAAGACCCTTCACGTCTACCAGGTATTTATCCTGCCACAGGCCATCCCGCATGCGAACGAAGATATCTGTCCCACCTAACAAGGGACGTGCCTCCCCCGCATGCTCGAAGAGCAGCTGGCTTGCTTCAGTGAGGCTGGCCGGTTTAAGGTAATCGAATTCTGGTAATCCTGGATGTGGATTAATCATGCACTCCCTCCTCCTGTGAATAAGAGCTAACCAGGTAGGAAAACCCTGGATTTTTATTGCCGGATATTTTGGTGAGTATATTTCCCAACAGATTAACTCCGAAGGTTTATACTTATATTCATGGCAGGATTGTACTCTGCTTTCTGCACATTGAAACGACTTCTTAGTAAGATTATAAACATGAGCGGTGTAAAAATCAACACTCATGATCCCTTGCTTAGATCTGATTTATAATTTGTATTCAACTGGCATGCATAACGATTTCCCAAAAACCATCCAGGCCATCAGCAGCGGTTTTATTGCTGCAGAAATACTATCTGTAGATCAGGAAGCATCTGTTTTAGGTGCAACCTCTCGTGGATTATTCCTGGAAACATCTAGCCGCTGGCTGGTCTTCGTTTCCTTTGAGCGATTCCGCAGCCCCCTGACGATCACGCTCGCTGGATCTCATGCCTTACTCCAAGGAGCAAACCCCAAGATGCGGGTAGAGATTGCCGCGGGGCTTTTGTATTTTAAAGATATAAACATGGCGATCACTACACATAACAGCCAGGTGTGGCGTTCCGATCTGCCAGCGGCTGCGCCACTCCCAAAACCATTACGGCTGGCGAAGTTAACCAGTTGTGCGGGAATGATTCTGAGCGAAAAACCCGGCGTTGGGCTGGGCCAGTTCTTAGCCCCTCTGCTCAAGCTCCCGGACGCCCAATTTCCTGATGATCAGGATCGCTACCTGTTACGCATTGATATGCCCCTACTCCAAGGGTATATAGCTGATCAAGAAGCTGAAAAGTTTACGAGGGTGGTTACCAGCCTCTTGGGAGCCGGGCAGGGTTTAACACCCTCCTGGGACGATTTTGTCACCGGATTGCTCTTAGCACTAAATCGCTGGTAAGATGTGCTTTGGTCCGGAGAGGGTCTGCTGGATATCAACCACCACGTGATAGAAGCTGCTTACCGGAAGACCACCAAGCTGGGC
>DAOVXM010000464.1 GCA_030636125.1 Chloroflexota bacterium
AGGTCTTGAAGTAGTAGCGGTGTAAATTGGTCAGCACGGCAAACACGGCGCTGGCCTGACCGGTGAGAACCGGTTCGATGTGCCTCACGCGTTCGCCAAGCGGGCCTAGTTGGGCGGTTATCCACTGTGTGTAGGGTGTATCCATCGCGTCCTCATCAGCTTCTGGATATGCTGTGAACTCATGTAGAGGGTAGAATTAACCGGAAAAGGCACTCCAAGACAAACCACCAAGTTCACCGGGAGCACCTTCTCATGATACAAACGATTATAACGCATTCGTGCCCAAAATGCGGCAGCGACAACATGGTGAGAAACGGACACGATTACAAAGGCGCACAGAAATACTATTGCCATGACTGCCAGAGCTACGGGACCTTGCAGGCGCAACGCGGCTATGATGAGCGGACGCGAAGCCAGGTCAAACGTGTCGTGCTGGAACGCATCAGTTTGCGGGGGGTAGAGCGCTTGTTTGGGTTGTCGCGGCGTACTGTGGCAGCATGGATTGCAGACTGGGCGGCGCAACTGCCGCCATTGGAAACAACCTTGGCTGACGCTCAATTTGATGATGTGCTGGAACTGGATGAGTTGTGGTCGTTTGTCCTCAAGAAAACCAACAAGCGCTGGGTGTGGGTGGCGCTGTGCCGCCGCACCCGACAGATTCTCGCCTATTTCATCGGTGACCGCAGTGAAGTGAGGTGTCTGCACCTCTGGCTGCGCATCCCGCGCGCCTACAAACGCTGCTACCCGTTCAGCGATTTCTGGAATACGTACCAGGCAGTTTTCGCCATCGACCGTCATCAATCGGTCGGCAAAGACAGCGGGGAAACCAACCATATCGAGCGTTGGTTCAATACCTTGCGTCAACGCCTGGCTCGGTTTGTTCGCAAAACCCTGTCCTTTTCCAAGTTGGATTGCTTTCATGAGGCCGTTTTTCGTCTATTCGTTCATCACTACAATCAAACCTGTATCAGTCAATAGTTCACCACTACCCAAGTGGATAATGAAAAACCTGGGAATTTCGTAGATTCATTAACAAGCAGCTTTTATTTTCGCTAGATCTTTTTCGCCTCACGTTCTGCCGCTTCGAGGATGCGGTCCAACTCCATAAGTACTTCATCAGGCAGGGGGCGGGGATGATGGGTGGCTTCAATTTCTTTGAACTTTTCGAGTGCGATTTCGCGAGGGTCGCGCTGTTTGCCACCTGGCCCGAAATGCCTGAGTAGAGATGGCAAACGGAAGTCCCGGATATGTTTGCGAGTATGTTGTTGTTTTAGGAAGTGGTTACGCGGTCCAACTGCCCGTATCACATCCAAAGCCTGGTCAATCTCGTCAAACTGTTTATTGTTCACCATCTCGTAAACATGATAGATGCTGTCGTGATCGAGAATTACATCTTCAGGATAGAGCGTGGTCGCACTGCCGACCAGACCCATCAAACCGCAAATATCGCCGCCAGCCATTGCAATCATGCCCGCCCCGAGACCAACCTCGTAACCTGATTGCCATCCCAGTTCCGGTGCATCCCCGCTCACCCTGGCGCCGCCAAGACAAGGCACATTCCAGGCATCTGCTAATTGCTTTGCCATTATATAGGATGGGGTTGGAACATCGCTGATATAACCACCTGTACGCGGATCCATGAGTGATGTAAAAACGGCGTGGAACACTGGCGCACCTGGAAAGGCAAGCTGAATAAGTACCATTGCACTGATTACCTCAGCGTCACCCATAATAAGCGCACCCAGGGTTGAAGCAGGTGCGGTTGACCCCATCGTTGGCATCGCCATAAAGCTTATTGGTATGCGTGCTTCAGCATATTGAAGCGCGGATTCTATTCCATGGGTATCTTGACTTAATGGTGATATCGTACAAATATTGGCGCAAATCGGGGGGCGTTTGATCCGTTCTTCAACGCTCCCGGCTACAACGGTCGCCATTTCAACGATATACGTTGCCAATTGAGGATATACGGATGTGCCGCCTCTGACGTGTTTCAATGTATTTGTCAGACCAGCATGGCAATTGTGTATGGGCTCTGTACGTCCATATTCTTTTGAGCTGACCATGGGCCAGTAAAAGCTGACCAAGGGCAAAGCGTCACACACCCGCGCCATTAATCCGATATCTTCTTTGCATGATGGGCGTCTCTGGCGAGTTTCGAGATCGATCACATGTACCCCAGTGCCGTCCGTCGACAGGTAAGAGCAATTGCCATCCAGGGTCAGATCAAAGCGTTCATCTCGTCCAGCCAATACAAAGGAGGGTGGCGCTGTAGACATGGCTTTTTTAACTAATTCTGGCGGGATGCGGACAATTTGACTCTCGAAATCAACCAGTGCATCATGGCTGGCAAAGATATCCAACGCTTTTGGGGTAGGAAAATGCACACCGATCTCGTTTAAGATGTACAGCGTTTTTTCTTTTAAGGTCTCCAGTTCTGCATGGTTCAACACCTCGCCCTTTATGGGAGAAATGAAAGGTATGATATCCGGCGTTTCTGTATACATAATTTAATCCTTACTAGTCCCTATGGTGAGTTATCGGATTCGTTAGTGGATTCTAAATAGCTCTTTAGGCAATTTTGGCAAACGCAAGCCCGGCGGACCGCGTTTTCAGGGATTTGTGCGAGCAGCTCATGGGGGAATTCTTCAAACTCGCACCAACACTCGCTGGCAGAGGGGTCAGCAGCAAGCGCGCAGCGATTGGGACCTCCGCAGAGTGGGCATCTGGCAGAGTCAGGAGGTGTTCCGTTCGGGGCGTTGGAGTACAAGGACATCAGCTTTTAATCAAATTTTTCCCACATCCATTTGGCACCTCTTCCAAACAAGCTTCTCAATGCAACTGGTCCGGCATATGGGATCTGCCGGTTGACTACATAATGTTCTGTAAATATGTTTGAATCTCCAGCCATGAGATCTGCAATGATGCGTCCAAATGTTTGTGTGGTCGGGACTCCTTCGCTCAAACCGACGCCATAATAGATATTTTGATGATCACCCATCGCTCCCACAGAGGGAGTACGATCTAAGGTGTACGTAGTTGTGCCGCCCCAGGCGTGTTCAATCCGCAAACCTTCTAAAGAGGGGAAGAAAGCGAACAGATCTTTCTTAATCCGCTCGGTCATGGTTTTAT
>DAOVXM010000369.1 GCA_030636125.1 Chloroflexota bacterium
CGAACACAACCCGGGCTGGCGGTGAGGGGAGATGGACATCCTCGCTGGCATTTGTACAGGTAAATTTATGAATTAATTTCAAAGGTATTTTAGCATTTCTCCAATATCGGTTTTTTGAACAAGTTGTTATTACGTAACTTATCCTCCAATTTAGGGTTAATTTAAGAAATCATTCATTTTAAGGAGAAACTTATGTCTGAGCAAACACCTCAAGAACCGACCGAAAATCCGGCAGATGAAACTGAACCGGAGGTAAGCCCAGAACCAAGCGATGAGCAAGTAAGCATTGAAAGCGATAAGAAACCTTTGCTTACTGCACGCCAGGTGGGCGTGGCAGCCGCGTTTGGCGGTGCAGCATTGGCTGTGGTTTTGGCTGGGATCACTATTCCTATCCCGGGCACACCCGTCGTCACTGATCCGCGCGAGATTTTTACAACTATCGGCGCCTCGCTAACGGGTCCAATTGGCGGCATCATTATCGGGATCCTGGCGGGCATTGCCGAGCCCGGTATCCCCTTAGCGAGTCTGCTGGCACATATTGTGGGTGGTATTTTCTGCGGCTTGGCTTATAAAAATGTCGCCTGGCGGTTTAGAGAAACCCGGCTCGCATATTTAGGACTGTGGGCTGTTCAAGTATTGGTATATTATTTTATAGTCGTTGTGCCGCTATTCGTGGTTGGATTAATGATGTTCTACCCCGATGCAGAATATGGTGGTTTCATCGCACTCCTGGGTGCCCTTGAAGTTGGTGCAGCTCCTGAAGCGATTTTCACCACAATCGTAACCACGATAATCATGGCCGCGCTGCCAATGCGGTATAAAAGACCTCTCTGGTAGAATACTCCAGAGTAATAAAACCCAAATCGAAATCATATTCCCAAACCGTAACTGATAATGCGGTTACGGTTTGGGTTGTTGGTGTCTGCCCATTATTATGACATACGATATCGAAATTCGAGATGTTTCTTTTAAGTATGAAGGCTCGGAAAATTTTGCATTACACAATATAAACCTGAATTTTAACAGGGGCGAGATTGTTTTGATTACAGGTCCAGCTGGAAGTGGGAAGACTACATTATGCAGCTGTATCAATGGGTTGGTGCCTCACTACCACGAAGGTGAATTAACCGGAGAGGTTCTTGTACGTTCATATAACACCCAAAAGGCTCGAATAGGTGGTTTGGCTTCGTTGGTAGGGATGGTTTTCCAGGACCCTGAAAGTCAACTTGTGACTAACAGTGTTACTGACGAGGTGGCTTTCGGTCCAGAAAACTTCGGTGTACCCAGACAGGAAATCAACAAAAGAGTGGAAGATTCCCTAAAAAGAACTCGTTTGCAGGGCTATGAGGAGCGGCAACCTCATAACCTGTCAGGAGGTGAACAGCAAGCCTGTGTGATCGCTGCAATCTATGCAATGCAACCCCAGATCTTCATCATGGATGAACCTTTATCCAATCTTGATCCAGAAGGAAGATCCCAAATTCTCAATCTCGTGATCGATGTAGCTAAAAAACGAGGAAAAACACTGGTTATCGTTGAACATGCTCTCGAAGAAGTCCTTCCACACGTCGAGAGAGTAATAATCCTGGATCAGGGTGAGATCATACGAGATGGATCGGTATCCGAAGTGCTAACAGCAGGTGATATACCATTTGTTTTTACTCGACCAGCTATCACCCAACTTGGCGAAAAATTTAATCTCCATCCCTTGCCCATAACTCCAAATGAGTTCTACAGCGAGTTCAATTCTAGCTATGAACTCAAAAAGGGTAGACTTGTCGACAAGGCTGATAAACCAAAAAAGAATGATGATGTAGTTATTAACATACAGGATGTGAGCTTTTCATACAATCAAGTAAACAGGGTGCTTGATCGAGTCAACTTAACTATCTATGCTGGAGAATTGGTCGCGATCCTGGGGCGCAATGGATCAGGAAAAACTACCCTTGTTAGGCACATAATCGGATTACAACAACCAGATCAAGGTGTGGTAATGGTGTTGGGGAAAGATGTTTCCCAGACACCCACCTACGAACTAGCCCAGAATGTAGGTTTCTGTTTCCAAAACCCTAACCATCAAATCGTTTCATTTAACGTAAAAGACGAAATGCGGTTTGGGTTGAAAGCACACAATATTGAGGAAAATGAGTTTGATGAACGGATCCAAGAAGCGTTAGAGTTTGTCAACCTGCAGGATTATTTTGATGCCGAAGTATTCGACCTTGGTAAAGGTCAAAAGCAGCGTCTAGCTTTAGCCTCTGTTCTCACCCTTAAACCAAGCATCCTTATTATTGACGAACCAACAACAGGCCAAGACCCCAAGATGACCGAAGAAATTTTTGAGATTATCAGGCGCCTTAACGAGTCAGGGACTACTATTTTAATGATCACCCATAAAATTGATTACGCAGCCGCATACGCAAAACGAGCTATTGTGCTGCAACATGGTAAGGTATCTTTTGATGGCTCCATTCGTGACCTATTGGTTGATGTTGATCTAATGAGAGACAATTCACTCGATTTGCCGGATACCACTAAACTAGCCAACAAATTTGGTGACTATGGGGTACCACCATGGTATGTAAAACAAGAAGAATTGGAAAATGCACTCAATAAAATCATAAAGGAAACTAATGGCGGTTGAGTATATAAAAGGCGATTCGCTATTACATCGCCTCGATGCCCGAACAAAGCTGATGATATTTATCGGCGTGACTATTTTGTCACTCATTATAATTGATCCCATCCTTATGGGCGCTGTATTCTTCTGCCTATATATATTGGGACGCAATTCTATAGATCCTAAATTGCTCAACCGTAATCTGCGGGTTCTTGTGGTGATCTTCCTGACATTTTCCATGTTCCAGATAATATTCTTCACCCCCGAAAATTCTCATTTCCTGTTTTACCTGATCCCTTACTTCAATTTAATCCCAGTCACTGTCGAAGGTATTATCCGAGGCGTCTCGGTATTCTTTCGATTTTTCAGTGTGGTATTGGCTGTTCACCTGATGCTTTACACAACCCCACCGGTTGACCTGGCGTTGTCTATCACTAAACGAGAACGGCAACGTAATTCAGGTCAGGAAATTATGATAGTGCTTTTCTTAGGTGTTATTGTTTTTATCGCCGCCCTGCTCGCGAAACCAGAACTGATTCAACGCATACCTTTTGGGCCATCTTATAAGATACTCGCGACTTTCATAATCTCACTAGCGATCGGATTAGGACTGCAAAGATTGTCAACTCAAGGCTTGCCGCCAGAGATGGGAATTGCATTAACACTGGGGTTTGCTACGGTAGGTATTCTAACCACCCAGACTATGAAAATTACCGATGCACAAAAAGCGCGCGGTTATAATGTCCATCCGAAGAATTTAGTCCAGCGAGTACAAGTGCTGACATCCCTATTGTTGCCGATTTTCCTTGCAACCCTAGAGCGTTCGCAGGATATATCCATTGCCATTCTATCGCGCGGTTTTGATTACAATATATCTAAACGAACATACCGCCGACAGCTCGTTTTCCACACATTAGATTTTGTGGTTCTCGGGATTTTGATAGCATTAATCTTTGCAAGCCTGGCATTAAATTATCTTGGGATAGCGAATCCCACCGAGCAATTTATCTTAAATCTTTTGTATTGATCTTGTCCGTTAAATCGTTTTTCTGAAAAGGAGGTTTGACATTATGGCTGAGCATTATTTGGATGGCAGTATCACACAACCTTTTTGGGATAATTCCGTCGAGCCCAGATTGGAGATTGAATCGGGAGATATGGTCATATTCGATTGTCCGGAACCGTGCGGACAGGTAACCCCAGAATGGACTGATGAAGATCTGGCTATCATTAGCTTTGATCCGATTCACGCTCTCATCGGTTCGGTCTATGTAAAGGGAGCCAAACCAGGTGATACACTGCAAATCGATGTGTTGGATTTCCAACACAAAGGCTGGGGATGGAGTGGTCACTTACAAGGATTTGGTCTGCTGGCGGAAGATTTTGAC
>DAOVXM010000404.1 GCA_030636125.1 Chloroflexota bacterium
AAAACTCACTCCATCATCTTGCTTGAATGAGGCATAGCGGAGGCCGGCAGGTTTTGACTGGCTCAACTCCTCGAACACTTTCTTGATTAGGGATTCGTTTTCTGCCGCTCGATCGGGTTTCACTTTGTACTGAACAATAACTCTTCTCATGGCGAGTCCTTTCTAAATAGGTATTGGATTAAACTCGAATATTGCTGCTCTTTATATAGTCATTGTATATCATTTTTGTCGGTAAAGCAATATTGTTCGAAAACAAACAACCTCTCTTGGTTTATGGATCTCAATTTGCCATCCTACCCTGTACATTTTTGGATATTTATGGTAAAGTTTATCTAACACAATCTCCCCTTTTCGTACTTTGGATTTTTCCAAAGCCCGCCGCCCCAAGCCCACAAGCCCTTGGGGCGGTTTTTTTGCAAGTGAGTCCTCCCAGCTAAGTATGTCCGGCGCCTCCCGAAATTATGAGCGCATACGAATTAACCTGGATAAAAATAGCTGATCAATAATATTGAAGATCGATGGGTCAATATTACCCGCGCATATTACAGCGGTGTCGTCCTGTCACCTGCAATGGTATACAAGGTTGGGCAAATCTATATCGTCGAAGATGGCAACCACCGTATTTTGGTGGCACGTGCTGCTGGACAGAAAACTATTCGCGCTATGGTGATCGAGATTGACGACTCGGCCTTATCCCCTGAGCCATCTTGCACCAAGTTTGGGCTTTAAAGTTTAGCTGGCAATTTCTGCTGGCTACTAAACCACTTCGAGCAAGCCAATATCATCCAGCTTTTCAGGATTTGTTCCTGGACCCAAAGATGCTGCTGCTTAGCGGACCGGTGTCTTTGGTTGATCCATCCGGTAGGGTGGTATACCTCATAATTGCATCTGCGAGGTCGGTGTCTTCCAGAATGGCGTTCTCCAAGTTTGCATTGATCAGGTTTGCATAAGTAAGGTTTGCTTCACTCAGGTCGGCATCTTGCAGGTTAGCGCCAGATAGATCTGCTGATGATAAGTTCGCCCGTTTCAGCACAGCTTGCTGCAAGTTTGCGCCGCTCAGTTTGGCGCCGCCTAGATCTGCACATTCCAACCTGGCACCTGCCAGGTTAGCCTCCCTCAAGTCTGCATTCTTCAAGTTTGCGTAGGGCAAATTTGTATTCGACAGATCAATGCCTGCAAGCTGCAGTGGTCCGGGTCGATTCAGCAGGTTGACTAATAGGATTTGTTTTACTTGGGACAAGCATTCATACAACTGTTCATTATCTATGGCAAGGGTTTCTTCTGGAACGCTCATGATGTATTTCCCTTCCTTTGAAGTCTAAGCTCGCTAGTGTTGCGCGGCGTAAGTGACTCGATAGTTTGGTAACAATGGCGCAACACTTTAAGCAGTTGGGCAGGAGACAACAGAAACCCCCGATACATTTAAGCCCAACTGCACTAGTAGATTGCTTCCAGAGTAGCAAATAAATGTAAAATTGTCAAATACTTTATGCCGCTCTCTCCACGGGGCTGGATTTTTTAACTTGACTTCTACATCATTTTCCTGTAATATATAATTGAACAACCTGTCGCCTTGCGACATATCGAGGAGAGTAATGTGATCCAGAATGATTCCCATATAGACCTGCTTGAGGGGCTGCCTTTATCCGAAACAACCTTCCTCATCCTGGTCAGCCTGGATGGTGAGCCAAAACACGGGTACGCCATTATGAAGGAAGTGCAGGCGCTCAGCCAAGGACGGGTGACCCTGAGCACAGGCACCCTGTACGGTGCTATCAAGCGCATGCTGAGGGACGAGTGGATACGCCGGGTAGCGTTGCCCGATGAAGGGAAGGATGCTCGCCAGCGCAAGTTTTATGCTCTCACGAGACGCGGCCGGCGTATCCTGAATGCAGAAACGAATAGATTGCGAGAGCTGGTAGAGATAGCTGAACTGAGGTTAGCTCCAGGAGCACAGAGCGGTGGGGATTGAGCGATTCTTATTAGTTTTTTATTCAGGCATGCTGCGGTTGTACCCGCTGGAATTTCGGAGGGAGTTTGGCGCGGAGATGAAATCTGTCTTCGCCGAAGCACTGTCCGTCTCCCGCGGGTGTGGGGTAAGGGCGGTGCTATGTTTAATGGGGGACGAGATAAGGCACCTGCCGGGAAGCTTACTTCGGGAGTACCGGGAGGCAAGCTGGGAAAGAGAGGTAGATATGGATAAGAGCACAATCGATATGTCAATTCGCAGCGTTCATAATAGGGTGAGGTCACCTATCAGCTGGGGCGAGGCGTTCCTGGCAGCCCTGCCTTATGTCCTGATCCTGATCCTCGACACGCTGCCCAAGTTGTTCGTGCTGGCTGGCCTGCTAACCTGGGAATCTGTGGGAATGCAGGTGCTGAATATCACCATGATGGTCTTGTTTAGCGGCATCTTTCTGCTCGTGCTGGTCATGGCTGTGCGTCGGGGCTGGCCGCTGTGGTCGGCGAGCTGGTATATCTTCTTCTGGTTGCTGGTGTTGTTGCCGCTGGGATGGCTGTTATACATGGTCGTTTACGGACGCTCGGAATACCAGGTCCAAGAGGTAATTCTCTACCTGATCCTGCCACTGATGATGGCGGTGATGTTGTACTGGGTGACGCGCACTGACCGCCTGCGGGGCTTGCTGGCTGCGTTGCCGATCCTTTATTTCCTGTGGTTGCCGAATATGGAACAAACCCCAAGGCATATTATCCCGGACCAGCTTGAGATCCTGATCAAGGCTGCCAGCACGGTGTTGGTCGTGATGGCGGTTATGGCGCTGGTACGCCTCAGAGACTGGCGCAAAGGTTATTGGATCGTACTTGGGACCATCCTGCTGGTTGGGCTGCAGTTTGCCTATGTGGGTATCTACCACGGCGGCACTCTTCCATTTACCGCCCCCGGTCCCAGCCTGGTGGAAGTGGTGAAGAGCTTTATCCCCCAATATCTGGCGGCGTGTTCCATCTTACTAGGCCCATTGTTTGCGAGGATGTTCCGTGAGACCGGCCGCCGTAGTGGGACAGCCGGGAAAATTGGCTATCACCTGGCGCTGCTGGGGTTGCTGCTGATCATCGCCGTTAACCTGCTTGGCTTGATGATCGGCACCACCGACGCCCCGGGTTACGCTGTAGGCCTGACCTACACGAGATTGGGATGGTTGATTTACTCTGCCTTGGTGGTGTATATTGCGGGTCTCCTCCTTCTTTACCTGGCGGCCTGGCGCTCTGGTGTGCTGCCGGGCGTGGTTGAGATGGTCCTGTTAGCACTCCTGCCGATGGCCATCCCCCTGATGTTCGTGTTGCCATTCATAACTTGGAAGTGGCCGGTGAGCCGATTGTACGGCGTCCCAGCCTTGTGGGTGATACCGGAAACGATGATCCTTGCTGCTGGACTGATCTGGCTGCTGCTCTCCTCCTGGCTGGTCACCCGCAAAAGGGAGGTGCCAGCCTTGCCAGTTGTCCTGAGCTACGACGCCTACTGATGTTTCCAAATACTTGAAACGCCTCCACGCTTGGCGATAATCAATCCAATAACGCCTCCTGGGCAGCTTGCCTACAGGCAGCCATCCCCTCTACTCGGGCAGTGGGCGTTTTTTGTCTGGCCGTTTAAGATGCCAATATCCGGGCACATATATTGCCTGCTTTCCGTTTGACCCCCACATCTGGCTCCCCCATAAGGTTACACCCAAACATCCCCCATGAATCCCCC
>DAOVXM010000418.1 GCA_030636125.1 Chloroflexota bacterium
GGGCAGGTGATGCGCGCCACAAAAGGTAAGGCCGATCCTCAGATTGTAAAAAAAGAACTTGAACGCCAATTGGGAGAGCTTGAAGATCATTCATGAAATATAACTCGAACGAATGTTACACAAATCACCATTGCATTTGTCACTTGACGATGTGCTATACTTCTGCTAAATTAATGGTGTGATCCTTCATCAAGATGATGGAAAAACGATGGGCATTTTTTCACCGGGTATTTTTTCACCCAACCAATGCTCTGTAGAGATCAAAGCGGACATCATTCCGAGGTGTCCGCTTAATTTATTTCACGGGCGTTCATTTCTTCATTTCTAACTCGAGAATAATTCGATGTCAGATAAAATTAATGCTTTTAAAATGGCACAGGCTCAGTTCGATCATGTATCAGAACTGCTGAACCTGGAACCATACGTATCCGAAATGCTGCGCTGGCCCATGAGAGAATTCAAATTCCAAATTCCCGTGCGCAGGAATAATGGAACTATCAGTGTCTATTATGGTTATCGAGTGCAACACAACGATGCCCGCGGACCGGCTAAAGGCGGCATCCGCTTCCATCCGTCAGAAACGCTTGATACGATCCGCGCCCTGGCAATGTGGATGACATGGAAGACCGCGGTGGTGGACATCCCCCTAGGCGGGGCAAAAGGCGGTGTGGCAGTCGACCCAGCCGCCCTGGATGATTCGGAAAAAGAACGTCTCTGCCGCCGCTGGATTGATGAATTCTGGCGCGCCATCGGTCCACGACAGGACATCCCGGCTCCCGACGTGGGCACCACACCCCAAATGATGGGCTGGATGATGGATGAATATTCCAAGATGGTGGGCGAATATACACCCGGTGTTATTACCGGAAAACCAATTGGCGGTGGTGGTTCGCTGGGTCGCAATGAGGCGACTGGCTACGGGGTCACCTATACGGTGCAAAAAGCAATGAGCCATTTCAATCTGGATCCAAAAAATACTCTTGCCTCCTTACAGGGCTTTGGAAACGTGGCCCAACACGCTGCGATAAGTTTTACTGAACTTTTAGGAGGCAAGGTAGCCTGCGTCTCATACTGGGACCGCGACGAACACACATCGCACACCGTAAACCATCACGCCGGTATAAACCCCCGCTTCCTGCAAACGATCACAGACATTTACGGCTCGATTGACAAGGACAAGGCAATCGAAGCGGGATACACATTTGAGGATGGTGATGCCTGGATCGGTAAAGACGTGGATATCTTAATCCCCTGTGCTCTGGAAGGACAGATTAATTCGACGACCGCCGATCTGATCAGCGACCGCGTGAAGATTGTAGCAGAAGGCGCCAACGGACCTTCCACCCCTGAAGCCGATGATTTTTTCAGGGATAATGACATCTTTCTCATCCCTGATTTCTTATGCAACGCGGGGGGAGTTACTGTATCATATTTCGAGGGGGTCCAGAACGACATGAACTACTACTGGACCCGCGAAGAGGTAATTGAGCGCTTGAACACCAAAATGACGGCTGCTTTTGATGAAAGCATCAAGGTTTCGGAGGGCGAGCATATGTTCATGCGCGATGCCGCTTATGCGGTGGCTATTGACCGGGTTGTTAAAGCCATGGAGCAGCGCGGTTGGCTGTTTGTGCCTTGAGTTCCATTTGAACCGTACAACATAACCGCAACTAACCTAATCCACAATACATTTTTCCAATCCAAGCAAAAGGAGACAACCAAATGCCAGAATTAAACCCCTTTGCCATAGCACAGGCTCAATTAGAAGAGGCTGCGGAAGTTCTACAACTGGATCCAGCAACTCACGAACTCTTACGCTGGCCGCTGCGCGAACTTCACGTGACGCTGCCGGTAAAAATGGACGATGGTACCTTCAAAGTCTTCCAGGGCTTCCGGGTACAGTACAACGACGCCCGCGGACCAACGAAGGGAGGCCTGCGTTATCACCCCGATGAGACCATCGATACTGTGCGCGCCCTGGCAGCCTGGATGGCCTGGAAATGTGCTATGGTTGATATACCTCTAGGTGGTGCAAAGGGTGGAATCATTTGCGATCCAAGGCAGATGTCACAAGGTGAACTGGAGCGCTTAAGCCGGGCTTATATCCGCCAGGTGGGACGTATTATAGGACTAGAGAAAGACGTACCCGCTCCCGATGTTTATACAAATCCCCAGATCATGGCTTGGATGATGGATGAATTCTCCTTCATGCAGGGCTTCAATGAGTTCGGGGTTATCACTGGAAAACCTCTCCCGCTAGGTGGTTCTGCTGGTCGAGGAGATGCCACAGCCCGGGGCGGGATTTATTGTTTGAGGGAAGCCGGTAAGGTGCTTAATATTGAATTGAACGGCGCAACGGCTGCTGTGCAAGGATACGGCAACGCCGGTTCTTTTGCCCACCAACTGGGAACAGATTTGGTCGGTCTTAAAGTTGTTGCTGTCTCAGACTCCAGAGGCGGAATTTATTCCCCCGATGGTTTGGACTACGAATCGGTGTATGCGCACAAGCAGCAGACTGGCACGGTTCTGGGCTTCCCAGGCACCAAAGAGATTACCAACTCTGAACTTCTGGAGATGGACGTGGACGTTCTAATTCCATCAGCTTTGGAAAGCGTGATTACCGAAGCCAATGCCAATAACATCAAGGCGAAGGTCAGCGTCGAGCTGGCAAACGGTCCCACAACGCCGGAAGCCGATAAAATCCTGTACGACAACGGTGTCTATGTCATCCCTGACTTTTTGGCTAATGCCGGAGGCGTAACGGTCTCCTACTTCGAGATGGTCCAAAACGCGTACGACTACTACTGGGATATAGAGACGGTACATGAGAGGTTGGACAAAAAGATGACCGCCGCTTTCCACGCCACCCACGAAACTGCTCAAAAGCATAAATTGCACAACCGTCTGGCAGCGTATGTGGTCTCTGTCGCACGCGTTGCCGAGGCGATGCACCTGCGCGGCTGGGTTTAACCAGATCCTGCAAATATAGTCATCGCGTACACGATTCATGCTAGACATTGGCGCACGGTGCCTGTATCGCTGCTCCAACATGGTTTAAATTAGTAAAAAATAACAGGAGTATATCCGGGTAAATACCTTAGATAAAGAAAAGAGGCCCAGTAATAATATACCTGGGCTTCTCTCACTTATTACTATTTTTGCCGTTTCCCCTACCATTATCAATTACTCTCAAATGCCTCTGAATGGCTTTCGCGCCTAAAATCAAGCAAACCTGCTGCAGGAGGCGTGTAAAACCGTCCTCAGGAGCCTCTTGCCTGGCAGCCCATTTTTTCAAACTGCTCCGTATAAACGAATCCAATTCCCCATTCATCAGATAGTATCGAAGCGCTGCCATTTCTATAACACGGTTTTCGTTGATTGTTATTAGTTTGCTAAACCCGATTCGAAAATTCACTTAATTTACAAAGTACAGATGCGTGAGGTTCACAATTGGCAAAACTGACTACAAATAAATTTACATCTCCTGGTGGGTGGGGGGGAGATTTCCACTTATGGATTCGCAAATCCGATCCGGTATTGACTGGTAAATTATGCCCTCTCAATGTATACTCTAATTATTCACATTCGAGGAGAGGACTGTA
>DAOVXM010000036.1 GCA_030636125.1 Chloroflexota bacterium
CCCTCGAAGTCGGCGTAGTCGAGTGGATGATCCTCGACCTGGACGGCACACTGGTGCAGACAGAAAAATTGAAAGCTTTATCTTATGCGAAAGCTGTAGTGGAGCTGTGCCCGGATGAGACAACGGAAGGACAGGTGCTGGAAGCGTTCAAGGATGTGGTGGGGCTCTCGCGGAGAGAAGTTGCACAGGCGCTGGTTGAGGGGTTTAACTTGGAAAAGGCTTCTCAAGCCCGAATGTCTGAGTTTGGCGTCAGTACACCCTGGCAAGCCTTTGTGCAGATTCGCATGAATTATTACGATAAGATGCTGGCGGACCCACAGGTGTTGCGCAGTCACCAATGGGCCCACAACCGGGCTTTACTCGAGGAAGCGCGGCGGCAAAAATGCCAGTCAGGCCTGGCTACCATGTCCCAGTGTAACCAGGCGCAGCGCGTGCTGCAAATACTTGGCTTGGCGGACGAGTTTGATTTCATAGCCACCCGGGACGATGTGGAACGTGGCAAACCTGACCCGGAGATCTACCTGCTGGTGGCTTCTGAGCTGGATGTGCCCCCCGCAAATTGCCTGGTGATTGAGGATTCACCCGCGGGTGTGAAAGCTGCGCTGGCCGCTGAGATGCATTGTGTGGCTGTAACCACGCCTTTCACCCGTGAGCGTATCCATGCAAGCCAACTGCTGGACGAAGGCCTGATTGTGGATGATCCCAGTGAACTTCCCGAGGTTGTACGGCGGGTCATGGGAAGAGAGTAAACTTGTTGTATGGGAATAATTACATTCACACGATTCGGCTTGCCCGGCTCCTTCTGCCTTCGATAACGATACATTTCCCCCCCCGAAATCACTGGAAACAATATATGAATGAGCCATACCAAGGTCAGTACCCGGCCTCTTTTATTTCGCGGACATTGCCCTCGGGCATATAGTATATCTCGGCGACTACGCCACCTTGGTTCTCAAACACCTTGACAGGTTGGTAACGCTTTCTCCAATAGCGGATTTTATCGTCAGCGAGTTTGTCTCGGAAGCTTTGTGGGTTGTAGATGTGGATGTAATAGCCTGAATTGCGGATGTTAAATATATAGGGCGCGTAATGGCTTGCGATCGATTTGTTTTCATTGGTTGAGTAATACCCGTTGTTCTCAGTTGATGTTACAAGATCGCCAATAGCCTCCCAATGTCTATAGTAGGGGAAACCAAATGCCCATATACGGTATTCAATGCTGGGTTTCTTGATAGTCCAAAATAGTAATCTTCTATCCTCCCAGGGATACTCTGGGGTGTGGTCAATAAATATGAAGTGGGCAAGAGAAAACAGGAGCACAAATACTACAGTCAGAGCGGCAGCACTTAAAATATTGCCATATCGATCTCCCAGGATCTTTATTATGAGTTCCTCGATCACCAAAACGCCGAAAGCCACTATGATGGAGGCTGGCATAATATAAGTATAGATGTGTGTACCTGGATCAACGATGAACACTTCTAAAATTATCCATGGGAATAGAAACCACAACACGAGCGGATACGTCTGTTTAATTTTGACCAAAGAGAAAAGTCCAAGAAACGCGTAAATATAAATTACGAAAAGAGGGTTGTACAGCCTAAAGGTGAAGATTGAACTTGGCGTGGTCCACAAAAAAACCCCGCTTGTCCTATTTATCCAGTATTCCAGCGTGCTCTCAGATACTGAGAGGATGAAGGGGACATAGAAACTGGCTAGTAGTAATGCGCCACCCAAGCCAGATAAAATCAAATGCTTGAACTTTGTACGATTAGGTATATCAGTGAACTTGGAATTCCAACGGTAGAGAAGGTAGGCAACAAAAGGAGCGATAAAAATCCCATCATAGTGAGTGAGTATGGCAAGCGCCCAAGAGAATATCCCTAGATAGATCCCAGCGATTTTCCATCTTTCGAATTTGAGCGCCAGGGAGAAAGCATATAGTGCCAGAACGGAAAATAGGATCACAAAGGGCTGGTACTGGACAATTCTCGTTAATCCGATAAAAAGACCGTTGATGGTAAGGAATAACGATGCGTATATTGCGATCTTACTTCCATAGTGCAGTTTCACGAACTGGTAGAAGAAGAAAATAGCCAGTATACCAACCAGCGCAAAGGGCAGGCGGGTTAGAAATTGGTTGGTATAGCTCGGATGAAAGAGATAGATCAGATAAGAAGTGATAAATTGGGTTGGTCCTTTTCTTTGCAGGAACAGATAGTCGGTCAGGCTTTGTCCAGTATCAGGGAGATAGAGAGCTTTTATCTCATCCCCCTGGTAATCTGAATAACCCAAGTTGATTAGGCGAAGCCAAAGTGTAATAAAAACTAAAAAGATGATTGGCAATAATTTTGCGTAAGCTTTTAGGTTGATTTTGGCCATATCTTGTTATTTTACACTACCTGCAGACCGTAACGCGATCTTAACCTATTCTTTTGTATGATGTGGCATACTACCCTTAACTGTGGGATTATAGGCCAAATTTATTGATTGGCACATTTTAGTACTTTTTCCCCATATGAGGGGAAGGCTTTCTCGTATAAACTGTACTGATACTAACAGAGAATCAAAATCAGCATAAAGTCAAATTAACCTTTAAGTGTGAATTATTAGATGGAGGATGCTGCTATGCCGATAAAAACATCTGGAATGCAAATCCTATCTAACTTGTCATCCATAAATCGTTTACAAGATCATTTCGTTGAAAAATCAAACGCTGGGAATACGCTTATCTCTCTGGATAATATATTCTTAATTTTTGGGATTATCATCCTACTCGCGCTTATTCCCCTAATTAGTAGATTATTTGCCAATCTTAATCTAGTGGTTGAAAGGTGGTGTCGCAAAAATCTGCGAGTGGTCAGAATCCAAAATTTAGAATTTGCTGTCCCACACAGGCTCACAAATACACTTATCCTGTTGGTTAAGTATTTGAAAAGAGTGGTTCTCATCATTGTGGTATCTACTATTCTCACTTTCGCTTTCAGCATCTTTCCGGGGACACAGGGCATCGTACTGACATTATTTGATAAATTTATCATCATCCTGGACAAATTATGGGCTGAATTTTTGGCTTTCTTACCTAACTTGATGGCTCTTATTCTCATCGGCCTTATCACCTATCTGGCGCTGAAGCTGCTGCGTTTCTTTTCTGATGGATTTCACCAGGGGAAAGTAAAGTTATCAGGTGTGCATCCGGAGTTAATCGATCCGACCTTCCAGATTATTCGCTTTTTGGTTGTTGCCCTTGCTCTGGTTGCTACCTATCCTTATATACCGGGATCTTCCTCGCCTGTATTCAGGGGTGTTTCTATCTTCGTCGGATTTTTGTTGTCGTTGGGATCTACTTCCTTGGTAGCCAACATTATTGCCGGTGTGGTGTTAACCTACACTCGAGGGCTAAGGATTGGTGACCGGGTGGAAATTGCTGACGCGGTTGGGGATGTAGTTGATCGAAACTTGCTGGTCACCCGGATACGCACAATTAAAAATGTGGTTGTAACCATTCCTAATGGGATGGTGCTGTCCAACCATATCATCAACTATAGTGCCTCCGCCAAAGAACGGGGATTGATATTGAACACAACTGTTACCATTGGCTACGATGTGCCCTGGAGACAAGTCCATCAACTATTAATCGAGGCTGCGCGCGCCACGCGAGGCGTTCTTGAAGAACCGGAACAGTTTGTGTTTCAAACTGGCCTGGGTGATTACTATGTAAGCTATGAATTAAACGCTTATACCAGAAAACCCGCACGGATGGTCAATATTTACTCCGAGCTCCACCAGCATATTCAAGACAGCTTCAACGAAGCTGGGGTTGAGATCTTGTCGCCGTCTTATTCCGCGCTGCGCGATGGCAATCGTTCAACTGTGCCGCCTCAATCCATTGGTTATATAGCAAATGTATTCAGAACCTTTTCACCAGAGGATACGCGGCCACTGTCGTAGTTCGCATGGTCTCGGATATGCTGGTTTAGAGAAGATTTGTTTTGGGACTGGAAGCCTTGGCTCGCATATTCACTTATCCAATGCTTTGGTGATGACCTCAGACCGCTGGTGAAAAGCCGGCGGTTTTTTCTATTAGGATTTACGCTGATCAGCGAGGAAAACTCCGAAAATGGGGGTGCGGATTGGCTCCTCACCACGATAAACCCCAAAGGGCTGATGAAAATCCTTTATATATAAGGATTTATGTGCTAAACTAATTAAAAGAAACCACCCTTGTAGAACCGGTTTTATTCTATATCCATCGTTGAACTGGGAATTTTTTCTCCCACCAGCATCTCTTCATTAAGGAGGGTAGAAGGAACATGAAAAATACAGTTGGATTGGCCATTATTGGACTGATTTTTGGCTTGTTGATCGTCGTTTTCGCAACCCTGGTAGCGTTATTCACTACGGGGACGCCGATAACCCTGGAGAATATCGTAAGCATCCAACTTACTACGCCGTTGTTATGGATTATTGATACCTTTCCTATATTCCTGGTTGTCATCCTAGGGATGTTAGGTTCGCGTGAGGATCGGTTGCAACGCGTTCTTCGAGAGGGCCGGATCGCGCACAAAAGGGCTACTGATCTTCAGCAGCTCAACGTTGAATTAGCTGAACAAGCGCAGGAGCATCAGGAATTAGAAGCGATAATCAGTCATGGCAAAAAAGAGTGGGAAGCGACCTTCGATTCCGTCGAAGATATGATCCTGATCACTGATGAAGAAGGTATCATCAATCGCTGTAACCGTATCACTACCCGGACCTTCCAGAAAGATTTTCTCCAGATCATTGGCAAACGAGTGGATGATTTGTTCTTCGGTGACTCCGCGAGTGAACGGGAGCGGCTACCCGTTGACAAAATGGAAATGCGCTTCCCAACGCTTGCAGGGTGGTATGAGGTTTCGAGCAGCTCATTAGTGTATGACGGTACCCGACAGGGCAGGATATATATTGTTCGCAATGTGACTGACCGCAAGCAGGCCAGCCTTGACATGCAGCGGCAGAAACAATACTATGAGACTTTGGTAAGAAACAGCCCAATTGCTATTGTCACACTCAGCCTGGATCATCGCCTTGTTGCCTGCAACCCTGCCTTCGAGGAGTTATTCGGTTTCCGCCAATCGGAAATCCTCGGGCAAGACCTGGATAACCTGATTTCCCCCACCGACCTGGTAGAAGAAACTCAATCCCTGACTGAGCGGGTCAAGGGTGGCGAGGTTGTGCATAAGATCACCCGGCGTCTCAGCAAGGATGGGTCGACGATTGATGTGGAGCTATTTGGCATCCCGGTGGTGTTGTGGGGTAAGCAGATCGGTATCTTTGGTTTGTATCACGATGTCACAGATCTGGTGCGTGCCCAGGAGGAGGTCATGGCAGCCGAAATAACGGATGAGTGGTTGCTTGAAGAACTCCAGGAGGAAGCACTGGGTGAGGAGGTTGTGGAAGCGGTAACAGATGAGCAGGCCATTCCTGTAGAAGAAGCACCCAAAGCCCCCTCGATCAAAATAGAAACGATCGAGGGCGTTGGCCCTACCTATGCTAAAAAGTTAGCAGAAGCCGAGATTGTCACGACCAATGATTTACTGGAGGCAGCGGCCAGCCGCAAAGGCCGCCAGGACTTGGCTGACAAAACTGACATTTCGGGGAAACTGATCCTGAAATGGGTCAACCGGGCTGACCTGATGCGCGTGCCGGGAGTTGGTGAAGAATACAGCGACCTGCTGGAAGCTGCAGGGGTTGATACCATCAAAGAATTGCGAAATAGGAATCCCGAACACCTTTATCAAGCGCTGCTGGAGGTGAACGAGCAAAAGAGCCTGGTCAGGCGAGCACCTCATCAATCCGAGGTGGAAGCCTGGGTGCAGACTGCTGAAGATATTGACCCACTGCTGACTTATTGACCTAAAAAATACGACTGGATGGTTGCAAACCTGATTTGCTTCAACCATAACTCATACTTAAATACACAGCCCCGGTATTATGCCGGGGCTGGTTGGTTTTTTGGGGGAAAGAACCTTCATCCTTCCTTGTGGTATTAACCTTCTGGAGGGGAGACGAAAACACGTTCGGGTTTGATCTTGAGTATGATGCGTTTTTCCTTACCTTTCATTTCCGCTGGGGCAAATTCACCATAATATTCATCTTTTCCGACATAAAGTTTGGCATGTGAATTAATATTATTGAAGTCCTTATCATCTACGATTTCCTCAACTGTACCACGCACATCAACCCAGCGAAACGGGTCTTTCGGGTCCAATGCATTCAAGGCAACTTTCGGATTCTTTCTGATGTTATTGACTTTACGGCGACCTTCGGCGGTGTTAACCAGTACATAACTGCCATCCCAAGAAGACCAGACGATTGAATTTTCTGGACCTCCGCTGGGTGAGATGGTGGTTAACACGCAGTAAACTGGACCTGCAATCAGGTCTTTATGGGAATCGGGGATTATTTTTGACATATTATTAAAATCATCCTTTCTAAGAGATTTTGGGTTGAATATGTCAATTATAACGCAATTTATTGGGTGTGGAGCTTCCGATTCTAAACCTTATATGTCAAGTGATTAATTCTCTTAGCGCAGTTAACATACCATCCAGCACTCCCAATACTTGCCGGACCTGATCTTCCTGGATGATCAAGGGCGGCAGCATCTGTACTGCGGAAGGATCGTTGTTGGCATAGACCATCAGCAACCCGGCGTCGAAGCCGATGCGGGTCATCAGGGGCCCGAAATTCGGGTCTGCCAGTTTCAAGCCCATCATCAAGCCGCGCTGGCGGGTTTCCACCAATAAACTGGGATGTTTATCCTTCAGCATGGCGAAACCGTCTTCAAAAAGGCTGGTCATCTGGCGTACGTGTTCAAGGAATACTGGTTCTTCCAGGATGTCCAGCACCTCCAGAGCGGTGTAGCAACCTACCTCCGCGCCGCCGAAAGTGGAGATGTGGATGAAGGGGTTTTCATGCAGGAAGGGGTTTAAATGGTCGCGGTACAAAGTGGCTGACATTGGGTAGATCCCCCCGGAAAGACCTTTACCGGTGACGATGATATCAGGAGCTACACCATAAGTGTCAATGCCCCAAACCTCACCGCAACGTCCCAGCCCGGTTTGCACTTCATCCATGATCATCACCGCGCCGAACTGGTCGCATAAATTACGCACACCTGCGAAGAAGTCCTCCTGTGGGATGACGATACCATATGTGGCGGGGATAGTCTCGAAGATCACCGCGGCGGTATCCTCTCCCATGGCAGCTTCGAGAGCGTTCAGATCGCCAAAGGGCACCTGCACGAATGCAGGGGAAAGCGGTTCGAAAGGCTTGCGGTACTGTTCATCCCCAGCTGCCAGCGCCAGGCCGGTGTGCCCGTGATAGCCGCCTAAGGCTGAGATGACCTTGGCTCTGCGGGTGTGTCCCCGTGCCAGCTTGATTGCCATATCGATGGCTTCGCCTCCCGATACGCCAAAGATCACCCTGTTTATATCCCCAGGTGAGATCGCCGCCAGGCGTTCAGCCAGGAGGGCGCGCGCCTCGCTGATCAGGTGGTGGTTGCCAATGTCCAGCTCTTCCAGGGCGCGCTGCAAAGCTGCAATCACACGTGGATTGTGGTGACCCAGGTTAAACACGCCGCCGTTGCAGTGGCAGTTGATCAGGGATTTGCCTTCCAGATCATAGAGATAGATTCCCTCTCGTTTTCCAGAGACAAAATCGATCCCGGCTTGATTGAAGAATTCAACTTTCCCACTGGAGACATGGCGGGCAAATTTCGCGGTGATGGCATCTTTCGGTGCCTGTCCGATTAAAGACATGTCGACCTCCTCAATTGATCTATCTTATGGTTTTTCCTGGCAGGATGTAAGGGTAATCATGCCGTAATATCTTTGTATACATGAAATGGTCTAACCTGCGCATATTTAGATACAGTCGCCAGATAAGGGCGTCTTCACGATAGTAAGCGCGAACTTCCTGCTCCTCGATAGGCTGTACGTCCAGACCTGTAGTCTCTTCAACAAAGAAGCGATTGGCTGCGTCCAACAGGTCAGGGATCAGGTCCGGTCGCTGTTCCTTATAGAAGTTGGCCAGCAGATCAATAACCACCTCGCGAAAGTCATAATAGCGGTCCAATACGTCCTGCAGGAAGAACATCCGCAGGATCCAGGCCAGAAGCCTTGGCGCGGATCTCAAGAAAAGCTCCGGGTCCATTTGTTCGACCCCCTGGAGGCGTAAAAATGGTGTGCTGGTGTCAATGTAAGCAAGCGAGGTGCGTTCATCCAGGTAGGGAAGAGAGGGATCGAAATCGTCAATGACCCAGTTTGAGATCTGCCCATCGATACCTGCAGTGCAGTCTGATTGGCGCTGGTTGTGTTCCCAGATTTTTTGCAGTTCCCTCAGCACACACAGGAACAGGCGGCATATCTCTTCACGCGGTAGCAAATGGATCGTATTGTTACCGATCGAATCAGGGGGCACTTTCTGCTGGATTATGTAGAAGATAGGACGACCAGCCTTGTTCGCAAAAGCGGCGTGCCCATGTGGCGGCAGGTTTATACCGACTTCCTCCACCAATGTACGGTTATACAATTGGTAGGTCTCTAGATATTGGCGCAGTTCCACAGCCGTCTCGAAAACGGACATGCGCTTAAACGCCAGACCATGCATCCCCTCAGCCTGGATTTCGAAGACCGTGCTGATCTCTCCGTAACCCAGGACGCGGCAGGGAATCGAGCAGCTTTCCGGGGATGAGGTGTTCAGGTTGCGTTCAAAATCCTGCAGCAGACTGAAATCGATCTCATAGCCTGCCGGGTCCTTATAATCATCTACACTTGTTTCGTTCATAGAGCACACTCCTGATTTTCTTTTTTGATAACATGCCCAATCGCTACCCCCTTCTCCCACTCCGAGGAGAAGGGGGGCAATCGAGTGGTTTACACCCCTGGACCACTCAAGGGGAATTGGACAGGCGATTGGTAAAGGTGGAAAAATTTAACTTCCTCCGATTTTCTGCGTTGTTCGCACAATGATTATTGATTTATGCAAATGCCGGAAAGTAACTTGAATATAAAAACACCAATCCGGCATTTGCTAAAAGTAATTTGCGGTTTTGACACCAGATTTATTTTAAAATTCATTCCGTAAATTACTTAGTAATGTGCTAACTTTCTGATACGACCCTGCGTGCTTGCTCGCTCCCGGTTTCTTCACTGATGACTTTTACGAGGGGATTTACGACCATTGACAGGCCGGCAGCCATAACTGCTGCGCCGGCGGCTACATCCAGGAAGCTGAACATGCCCGTCGATATGGCGCTGATGAAGTACCATAGGAAGACGATGCCGTAGCGCAGAATCTGGAAGCCGAAGAAGTAGATCAAGGCGTATATCATCAACCCTCCTAGCAGGAAGAAAAGGATATCCAGGATTCTGCCGAGGCCTCGCCTACCACCGATTAGAAACCAGAACAGCACCGGGATGAAGAAGATCAGCGCAAAAGGATCGATGATCAGGATTAAAAGGCTTATCAGAGCGATGATCAGGAAGGCCAGGCTTTTGATATAGCCAAACTCAGGTGCTGGTGAATCACCGGAGAACCGGCGCACTAACCAGCGTCCGATGATAAAGAAGACCCCCATGCCGACCAGGAAGAGGATCACTGCCGGCCAGCGCGGGTTTAGCTGGTTAAGGTCTTTCGTAGTACCTGGGTAGCTGGTAAATTCATCCATGAGCCGCACTTCTACGAGAAGGTATAGAAGCAGGATTGAGGCAACCAAGGGCAGCCACAGCCCAAGGAAATGGGGTAGAGCACCGAGCCATTGTTTACTTTTCTCGATGAGGGGATCCCGGTTGATGAAATAGCTGCCTGCAAAGAACAGCCCAACGAAGCCAATGAAAATCAACCATAAAGGCAGACCACGCAGTATCTGCCCGCTGCCTTCGAAATACAGGTATGGCCCAGACTGCTCGGGGAAACTGTCCATGACCAGTAACTGGCGGATGAGTGCTTCGGTTATGATGCCAGACTGCTCAAGAGCTTGCGGGGATTGGTGTTCCATCGTATCATCCGGGTCATGCCACAGACGGTAGTGCTCGTCACCATATTCAGCGGGGAGCCCGGCGCTGAAACCCAGCGCGGGCACACCTGCTGCAATAATTGGTCCCTGGTCGGTGAAAGAGATAGTAATTGCCTGGTTGAGCACCTGGTCGATGGGACCCTTGATGATAACCTCCCAATTGGCACCGGCTGCCTGGGCGGCTTCCTTGGCAGTTAATGCGATCCAGACCGGCGCGTAACCTTCATATTGACCGATTAGTTCTGTGACCATGCTGTTATAGTAGAACCTTCCCAGGTTATCCAGGGATATCCCGGCGACGATCTTCTCAGGGTTGGGGTGAGTCTCGATAAAGCGTTCGCTGCCGAGCATGCCGTATTCCTCACCGTCATCGGCCACAAACACCAGGGTGTACCTTGGTGTGCCTTCAGCGGCGAAGATCTCAGCCAGGTGCAGCAAGATAGCGATGCCGGAACCGTCGTTGTCGGCGCCCTGGCTGGTCGTAGGGGCAATGTCGTGGTGGGCTAGCACCAGGATCTCCTGGTCTGATTCACCCGGTAGCCGACACACGACATTCCTCATAGGTACCTCACGGCTGTAGATAACACTATTCCAGTCGTCGAACGCACAGGTCCAGCCGGCCGCGGTGAACTGGTCTCTCAGCCATTCGGTACCTCGACGACTCTCTTCGCTTCCACTGACCCGGTCGGTATAAGTAGTGACGAATTCATCTTCAATGGCGTAAGCTCGTTCGCCGGAGAAGCGCAACGAGGCCGGGTCGTATTGGATGTCAGGTTCAGGCGCTGGGCTGCAGGCGGCCAGAAGGGCAACGAAGATCAAAAATAGAGTTGGTAGATAAACTTTACGGTTCATTTTTTCCTCCTAATCCTTATCTGTTCGTTTCTATCTAATATCACATTGACTGCCAATACAAGATCATGAGCTGCCAAAAACTGTCTGTTCTGCCATTTGATAAAAATTTAGTTCATTGACCTCCAATCTGATCTCCCTATATGCTGTCATTAACAATACCTACTACGTGCCAAGGATAACTGCCTGAATCTCATTCCAGGCCGGGCCCAGCGCAGCGCCTATTGGGACGATCACCAAAACACAGGCCACTGCCCAAAATGCAAGTGAGCGCTGTGAGACTAAGACGGTCTCCAGAATTGGCTCTACCTGTTTGGTTAGGTCGTTGACGATGCGCCGTAACAACCACCACAATCCCGCCGACAA
>DAOVXM010000386.1 GCA_030636125.1 Chloroflexota bacterium
GGCCATTGTACTGATATTGTCTGCATTTTTTGCATGGATGTCGCCCGGGCAGTTCAATCATTTAACGGTGTCCATGGTAGAGGTGGTGGTGCTCTTGACGCTGGAGGCGGTGTATGGCCTGGCTTTTGGACTCATTGGGAAAGTGCGAGGGCGTGGCGATCCAAAAGCGAACGCCAAAACGCTCTACCATCTGAGCTCGACCACTGGCGTCCAAAGCAGCCAATGACTGCTCAACCCGTTCAGGCATCCATTGGGAAAGTGTCCGTTCAAGTTCCTCCTGGCGCATCGGATGGCGGGTGATGATCCCTACGATGGCATCCAATACGTTATCGTAGCTGCTCAAGTCGAAGGCACCTTCTGCCGGGTGGACTACCTTGGCGATGTCACCCAGGATTGCGCTGGCCCGCATTAAACCCTCCTCATCTGGGGGCTTTACCCATGTTTCCACTGGTGGTCTCGTTGGAAGATTGATATGCACCTCGTCCGGCTCGATCTGGTCTAGCGCAGCCGCAATGGCCTTTAGTGCCTCCTCAGTATCATTTAAATCCTGCACCAACATAACTTCAATCCAAAGCTTCCCTTTGTAAACGCGTCGAAAGGCGGTTAATCCTTCCAGCAGGCGCTCGAATGTGACCTCAGAGTGGGGACGATTGATTTGGCGGTAAAGTTTGGCGGTACCAGCATCTAAGGATGGCAGCACGGCATCAGCAGGCAGCAAACCCTGGCGCACCTCTGGCATATACAGCAGGGCTCCATTGGTGATCACCGCCACCCGCAGATCGGTTATCCCTTTTACCTGGCGGATCAGCCAGCCAATACCAGCGTGCAATGTTGGTTCGCCTGAACCGACAAAAGTAACCCAATCGATCTCACCAGGCTTATGGGATGTCAGTGCTCCTCGTACCTCCTCCAGAATCTCTTCTGGTGGGTAGTAGTCCTTCCGCTCATTGATAACCGGTTTGGTACGGCCAAGTTGGCAGTAAACGCAATTCCAGTTGCAGGTCTTGAGCGGTATCGTGTCGATACCCAATGATTGACCAAGTCGCCGGGAGGGCACCGGACCAAAGACGTACTTCATCAAACCTGTACTCCAATCTAGAATCAATCACGCCGGCTACCAAATATCTTGGTGCCGATCCGAACCATATTAGCGCCCTCCTCGATTGCCACCAGGTAGCTGTTGCTCATACCCATTGACAGATAACGCATCTCAATATTGGGTATGTTCCATTTGGACAAACGCTCGAAGGCCTGTCTTGTTGCCCGGAAGTATGGCCGGGCACTTTCGGGGTCACCAAAGCGTGGCCCCATCGTCATCAATCCTTGAATGCTGATGTGTTCCAGAGGTACCAATCCAGCCACAAGTTCATCAACATCTTTTGGCAACACACCTGTTTTATTCGATTCTTCTCCGCTATTGATTTCTACCAGAATAGAGATTACCTTTCCTATGGCTGCACAACGTCGATCAATCGCCTGGGCCAGACGCAACGAATCCACCGTCTCGAGCACATCGAACAACTCCACAGCCTTCTTCGCCTTGTTCCGTTGCAGGTGGCCGATCATGTGCCAGGTCGCTTTGCCAGTCAGGGCCGGGACCATCATTTGCGCTTCCTGTACATAGTTGTGTCCGATGTGAGTGATACCGGCTTGGATTACAGCCTCAACTTCGGTCAGTGTGCGGCCTTTGGCCGCGGCGACCACTGTCACGTACGAAGGCAAGCTGTCTAAGATATGTCTCGCTGACAGCTGCACCGACTCAATAAGTTCTGAAGCGCTCTGGTTCATTATTACACTTTACCTCTTTCGATCCATTTTCAACCATCTGCCAAGAGCCATGTTCATCGTCTCGACCCCTTAAAACGACACATCCTTTTCCCCTATAAGCACCTCGGCGGCCTCCAGTGCTTTAGCAATCCTGGATGCTTCCTGCTTTGCCTTTACCCCGTCAAGGGGCATTCCTTTGAGCCACGCGATGGACATCGACAGGTCGTCGTGAATAACTCCAATGGGGTGAATACTTCGTTGCGTTAATTCCATTCGCAGATAGTTTTCCATATCAGCGTTTTGGACCCTATTCATCACGCACAATACACCCTTGATTTTAGCTTCAATGAAAATACGATTTGCCAATGCAACCAGTTCTGGGCTCTCGAGATGCATCGTTGCGGGCAGTTCCTTGGCTTTCATTCGGACTACCATATCGCGCATGTCGCTTGCCATTTCAATGGCAGCTAAAGTGGGATCTACGACGACTACAGCCCAATCCAGGCTGGTGATCGCACCGCGGGCCGAATCTTCGAACCCGGCTTTAAAGTCCACCAAGGTTACCACAGGGCTTTCCTTAATGTGGACGCGAAGATCCCTGGCAATTTTGGAAACTGGTCCATCGCATCCAGCCCCAGGGCCTTGACTTCCAATCTTTCCAGCGAGGAGCAGTGTTATCTCATCGCCTTGAACGAAATATTTTGAGGGAAGTGAATCGATTGAAATATCGGCCCCAGGCAGGGGTGTTGGATCGTCCACCGGGCAGGTTACCGCACCACCACTGAAGACCATGCCCCCAAAATACCCCAATAATGGCTCTGGGGAACGGTCAAATCCCAGCGCCTGTGCAAGTCCCATATTGGTTGAATCTGCATCTAATAGACAAACGTGGTAGCCCTGATCTCTGAGCGCCCTGGTCAACAAAACGGCAAGCGTGCTTTTTCCAGAGCCGCCTTTTCCGAAGATGCCAATTCGCTTCCCTATGAGTGTTTTTTCCTCCATTACATTCGCCATATTAATTGCTCCAAGTCATGAGACAAATATTTCCGCATTGTTGGTTGATGTCGCGCAATTTACGCTTAAAATTCTCAGGAGGAACGTCTATGGTCATCCAATTATTAATTGCTTTATGTGTGCTCTTCTTGTTCTGGAATCGTCCTCACACCAGTACATCCTACTTGACGTAAAGTTGTTTTTGCTTTCTCGACATCTCCCTCAGCCGTCTGTAAGACGAGCATCTTTCTTCCCATCCGTGCTCCTTGGAAATACAAGTGAGTATTCTTCTCTGATTCCCCTAATCCGACAATGGCTCCCAATACCCCACCCACAAATCCTCCGGCAAGCATGCCCCCGACCAAAGTCAACATACCTGATGGCTGATTGAAACCTAACAGGTTGCATTCACACCAGGCAGCTACAATCCCAAAAACACCGTATATGGTGCCCACGAGCAGGGCACCCCAGATTGCGTAGTACCTGACCGTGCAGCTTGGATCGCATCCTAGAATTTCTCGAATTGCCTTCTCCTGGGCCAAGATGAGGATACTTTCCGCAGGTATACCGGTTTCAACTAGTCTCTCTACCTCGGGGGTTACCTCGCGTTGAGCTGGTAGTAATCCGATAATCGTACTCATGACCAAACCTCCTTAATCATAAGACCAGTGTTTCCGCTCATCTTCTCAGCATGGGTTGGCATCATACAGCTCTCCGCCGAAGAAGCTTACCAGCGCCTCGTGTGCTATTAACCCATCCATTTTAACGTTATTGTAACTCTTTAATTTACAACTGTCAACTTTTGTGGTACAATTGATGACGTAAAAAATTTTATTACTCATTATTTAATCGATTTAGGTGTTGCCCAGTTGAAGTGGCAAGGGTTCGAAAATGGGGTGTGCGGGCGGCTCCCGCACACCCCATTTTTGGAGTTTTCCTCGCTGAACTGCGTAAGTCCTACGATGAATAAAGGAGGGAACAATACTTTGATGACAGCCAAAGTACCAGATGTTGGTCATCAAATCAGAAAGTTAAGGATGCGTAGAAGGTTGTCACTAAGGGCTCTTGCCGAGCGTTGTGGCATGTCGGCCAATGCCATTAGCTTGATCGAGCGAGGTGAAAACTCCC
>DAOVXM010000450.1 GCA_030636125.1 Chloroflexota bacterium
AATCGAGCATACAGAATTAGCCCTGGAGTCCGGATTGGCGCGCGAAGTTCAAGTGGAAGATATTACTTGTGGGTAAATGATTCTGGTTCAATCGCGTAACCGGAACCGCATTCATCTTTCGAGCCGTTTGGCTTTCATTCAGTTCAGCCTCGAGAATAATATCCCCCGAAGAAATCATAATTTTACTCATACATACACCTCATATTATTGCAACTCAGATCAAATCACAAAGCCTCAGACTGCCTGTTTAGGATCCAAGAATAAAAATACAAAGAACCTTGAAACAGACTTCGAACTCGTCATTTAAATGGAGTTCGAACGTTTACGATCCAGCTCTTAAACCAAAAAAGGGCAGGTACTTATCTGCCTTTTTTGATATATGCCCCCAGGGGGAATCGAACCCCCGTTTTAGCCTTGAGAGGGCTACGTCCTAGGCCGCTAGACGATGGGGGCGGGAAGCGCTGAAATTCTACCATGCCGCCTCACCTACGTCAACGAATTCTGCAAAAACCACCTGGATATCTTTACCTACAGGCTACGGGCCATGCTATAATTTCGGGGGGCAGGAAAGTGGTGCACTCACCATCAGTCTACTACTCGCTCCTGATCTAATCCTATATCATGGAATTCGCTCAAGGAGACCTTCATGTACGAACGCCGGAAACTTGAGGAGATACGCCAATCCGAGGAACAGTGGCAAGAGACCAGCCTGGGGAAAAACCTGGCCCAGCGCCCGGAACGTAAAGAGCGCTTTATCACCACCTCCTCAGAGCCAATCGAACGTCTCTACACTCCCCTGGACGTCCCTGATCTTGATTACCTGGCAGAATTGGGTTTCCCAGGAGAATATCCATATACGCGCGGCATCCACCCCACCATGCACCGCGGACGTATGTGGACTATGCGCATGTTCGCTGGTTTTGGTACAGCAGAAGAGACCAACGCCCGTTTTAAATACCTGCTTGAGCAGGGTCAGACCGGGCTTTCCATCGCCTTCGATCTCCCCACCTTGATGGGTTATGACTCAGATGATCCCGAGGCCCTGGGCGAATTTGGTAAATGCGGCGTGGCTGTCTCATCCTTGAGAGACATGGAAATCTTGCTGGATGGCATCCCATTGGATAAGGTCTCCTCCAGTATGACCATCAATTCCCCAGCCAGCATTATATGGGCTATGTATCTTGCTACCGCCGAAAAACAAGGGGTAAGCCTAGACCAATTACGCGGCACTACCCAGAATGATATTCTAAAGGAATACATCGCCCAAAAAGAATATATCTTTCCACCCAAACCCTCCATGCGCCTGGTAACGGATACCATTGAATACGGCACCAGCACGGTCCCCCAATGGAACACGATCAGTATATCTGGCTACCACATCCGTGAAGCGGGTTCCACTGCCGCCCAAGAGTTAGCCTTCACGCTCGCCGATGGAATGGAGTACGTGCGATGGGCGCAGGAACGCGGTCTAGACATTGATAGCTATGCTCCGCGCTTATCCTTCTTCTTCAATGCCCACAATGATTTCTTTGAAGAGATCGCCAAATACAGAGCCGCCCGTCGAATTTGGAGCAAGGAGATGCGCCAGACATTTGGTGCACAAAATCCACGCTCATGGTTGATGCGTTTCCACACCCAAACCGCCGGTGTTTCTCTAACCGCCCAACAACCTGAAAACAATATCGTGCGTGTCGCCATTCAGGCTTTAGCTGCGGTCTTGGGGGGTACCCAGTCGCTCCACACCAACAGCATGGATGAAGCCCTGGCATTGCCCTCCGAACACGCCGTTACGGTTGCCCTGCGCACCCAGCAAATCATCGCCGAAGAGTCTGGTGTCTCGAACACAATCGACCCGTTAGGTGGTTCCTTCTTCATAGAGGCTCAGACGGATCGTATCGAAGTCCAGGCTTATGACTATTTCCGTCGTATCGACGAAATGGGCGGCGTTTTACCTGCTATTGACAAAGGTTTTTTCCAAAGTGAAATCGCCGACGCAGCCTACCAATACCAGCGCGAGTTTGACGATGATACCCGACTTATTGTGGGTGTCAATGCTTATCAAGATAACAAGGGGGTCACCATCCCCCTTTTGGAGATGGATCCTCAGGGCTACAAAAGGCAAGCAGATCGCTTGGAACAAGTTCGCAACTCTCGCGATCCAGGTCGTGTAGGGCAAATACTTGACCGATTACGCATCGCCTGCCAAGGCACAGAAAATACCATGCCTTTCATTTTAGATGCCGTGCGGGCTTACGCCACTCTAGGTGAAATTGTAGGGGTTATGAAGGAGGTATTCGGAGTCTACGAAGAACCAACTTGGATATAAATTAGGATAAGACCTTCAGGTGTGCGTGGAGCGAACGCCCCAGGCACACCTGTTTTTCAGATATTCCTCTCGCTGCTGCTAAAACAAGTTCTATACGATCACTTACTAAAAAACTGAAATGAGGTGTAAATATGGCTAATGTAAAGAAAACAAAGGGTGTTATCGCAATCATGACCGGCGGAGGTGATGTTCCAGGATTAAATCCCGCTATTCGGGCTGTTACCTTTCGCGCCTTGCGCGAAGGCTACCAAGTGATTGGATTACGCCGTGGTTGGGCGGGCGTCATGGAAATCATCCGGGATCCGAAAGCCGACAACAGCAATAACTACCGTATCCTGACCGAGGATATCGTTAATAAGGCTGGGCGAACTGGTGGCACATTTTTGCACACATCACGCACCCGTCCCAGTCATGTGAAGAAAGAGTTTGTTCCCGAACACCTGAAAGATAAGTATACCGATGAGAATAACGACCTTACTCCAGAGATCCTTAATAATCTGGACTATTTAGGAGTAGATTACCTCATCCCGATCGGTGGTGATGATACCCTAAGCTATGGAGTCCGCCTTTTTCAGGAAGGCGTAAAAGTTGTCGCCATCCCCAAGACTATGGATAATGACGTTCCAGGTACTGATTACTGTATCGGTTTCAGTACCTGTGTTACCCGCACAATTCAAATGACCAACAGCTTACGTACCTCTGCCGGTTCTCACGAACGCATTCTGGTTCTGGAGGTATTCGGCCGTTATGCAGGTTTCACCGCCCTATTGCCTACTATGGCGGGAGCAGCCAACCGATGTGTCATCCCAGAATATAAATTTAGCGCTGATCTACTCACCGATTTACTTATCCATGATCGCAATTTGAACCCGAGCAAATATTCCATCGTCCTGGTGTCAGAAGGTGCTATGATAGAAGGAAGTGAGATGA
>DAOVXM010000466.1 GCA_030636125.1 Chloroflexota bacterium
GGAAACTTCACCTACCAGCACACGTTCCCCTTCAGCCCAGAATTGGTGGTAACAGCCGGGTATCAGGGTGATGCTCTCACCGGGTGAAAGGCTTACAACGCCGCCAGCTTTTAATATATTCCATACGCCGTCGAGGGAGACCCCAACTTCAGTCTCTCGATCAAGGTCCTCCTCGGGGTTGGAGTTGTACAACTGGATCTTCAGGATCCCACCTCCTCGATTGATGATATCTTCCATTTTTCGCCAGTGAAAATGGAACGGGGTGATCTGGTCGACTCCAACGATTAAAATTTTTTCGGCGTAAATTTTCCCCATACCATTCAGAAGGACATCGGGTTTGCCATTGCGAATGGTAAACAACAGCAAGCCATATTGGGAAAAATTATCCCTACCAAAATCCGTGATATCCCAACCCAAGCCGTTTTCAACAATTTCCAGCGCTTCCGGCCCTTTTTTCTTCCAATCATCGGGCTTCCAGAAGGCGAAAGGAGGCAAATAAAATCCCCTCTGATTGATGAACTCTTTACCTGAGCGCATTATACTGTTGACTTGCGAACGTTTCATTACCTTACCTCCAATTAACTGTTCCCTACCGTAATGAGGTGCTGTTTTGTATCTTTGGTTTAAATTTCATTGTAACATTGAGGTAGAGATTGTTGATGTAGATAAAGACTTATTAAAAAAATGGTATTCCTCAGGAAGCGGTTCCCGGCGGTTGAGCCATCCACCCGTAATCCCTACTTAAAATTCAGCCTAATCGCCCGGCGATGATGATATGGTCGTTGACGTACATAGCTTCCAGTGTTCCAAAACCACTAGGCTGCATCCACTCGATAACAGCTTCGGGTGGTAGAATAAATATTTATCTGGGTTGTTAAGACAATAATTATGGTATTATGCTATAATAGAAAGCAAATTCCCAACAGGAGGTCTAAGATGACGAAAGTAGTAAATTGTAGGGACCTGGGTTTTGATTGTGATGGTGTCGTCCGGGCTGACACCGAAGAAGAAGCCATCCAGATGGTCGCCCAACACGCAAAGGACGTCCACGGAATGGACGAAGTCCCGCCGGAAGTTGTCGTAAAAGTCAAAGAAGTGATGATTGTCGAATAGGGTTCTTGAGGACGAAAAAATAGATCTGCATAAATCCGTTTTTTATGTAAACTTCCTTTTCAATAAACCGGGCTAAGCGCGTGATGATATCCAGGGCTTCATCCACTCGATAACAGAATCGGGGTCCTTTTCAGCCATTTATATCAATTGACCAACCACCTGCGGCGTGCATACCTACCGTTCCGCCCAGTGCTGGAACTCGTGGCGTTTCACAATCTGCCCAGTGTATTCCACCACCAGCCCGCCATCCTGGAGCATACGAACTCATTCTGATTCAGAAAACGTCCGGATGTGGCTGGGGTCGTGTCGTCCAGTACGACCCAATCTGGCTGTGGATACACGATTTCAACCAGGCGTTCTAAATCAGGTCACTGAGCATGTGTTGCGCTGGTGACGTATAGAGGGGCGAACCTGTTGAAGCGCTTCTGAGAAAGCGCTTTTGAATCCTTAAGTTCGTTCATCCACCTGCTTCTGTTTTTCTACAGACTCAATTAATATCTGCTGTACGGTATCGAGCGGCAGTTCTTCAATGCGCTTGAAGCGGATACAGCTCTTGCCAACATCCAGGCGCTTTAGCGCATCGCTTTGTTGCTCCACCAGCTCAACGTCCATATACAAGCTCATGTAGTGCTTTTGAGATGCAAATGAACATACGACTTCATCTAGCTCGTAGGTAGGCATGCGATAGCGCATAGTCTCTTTTACTCCGGGAACGGTTTGGAGGATCAACGACCTGATTAGCGCCAACGCTGCCTGCCTTTCCGACTCCAGGTTTTGCATGTAAGCATCTACTTGTAGATTGGCATTCGCCACTTGGTCAACTCCTGCGGTAGGTTTTATTAATAGATGTCATCTACCCATCAATAACCCGCACAAATTGTATACAAACGCTCTATTGCCCGCTCATCTCCACTGAACCGGCATACAGATTCACCCATGTTAGAGAAGAACTTGCCGGTTTCCTGCCTCCCCAGAGGACTGGTGGCCAGCCACACAGGTGTCCTGGCACCTTCATCCGGTGTGTCGCTTCCATGAGCGCCCATATCACGGCTGAGTTTCGAGGGGACAACTCCCGGATGACAGGCATTGACTGAGACTCCCAAGGGTTTCAGCCTTTCGGCGAACGCTACTGTCAACATTCGGTTTGCCTGCTTGGATTGGCGGTAAGCTGTGTGGATATTGTATCTGCGGCGCTTGAATTCCAGATCGTTCAGATCAAGATCACCTGCGTAAGTACTGGCCACGTTAACTACCCTCGAAGGTGCTGATCGTTTGAGAACCTCGCTGAAGAATTGCGTCATCCAAAAATAACCCAGCACATTGGTAGCAAACTGCAGTTCGATGCCCTCCGGTGTTTCCTGTCGTTTACGCGGCGCCGCGGCGGCGTTGTTTATCAACACATCTAGCGACCCTTCCCAGCGCTCAGCCAGAGCCTGGATGGATGCTCGGCTGGATAAATCTGCCAGTTCGCAGCGAACTTTTTGATTTCCGGTAGCTGCGATAATGTCTTTTATTGCAGTCCAGGTCTTGTCTTCATCGCGGCCGACGAGCACGACACTATACGAATCCAGTCCAGCAATCTGCCTAGCAATGGCTTTTCCGATAGCCCCCGTCGCTCCGGTGACGATGGCGACCTTTGATCCCATTTCTGTGACGGAGTTCATAAATAAAATTCAAATCCCTTGCTGCTTCCGCTACATAAGATGAATGATTATAACGCAGCGTGTGTCGGCTCCACGAGCATGTGATCCGTAAAGATGAACAGCGTTACACGGCTCGCGAGATCTGACAGCGCTTCCAAGAAGAGGCACTCATCGAGGCAGGCGGCGGCGAGTGGCCCAGGATAATTCAGAACAGGCAGCCGAACTGCTGGTATTGGTGCTTCAGCATCCCGCCAGCCATCAGACCAGAATGCTAGACAGAAGCATCTGAGACGGTGCATATGGTTTGCTTGCCGAACCTAAGGATGAACTTTCCCATGAGACCTATACGGCGGGTCTGGA
>DAOVXM010000160.1 GCA_030636125.1 Chloroflexota bacterium
AATGCTTTGCGAGTTGATGCTTATATGCGTGCTTCCCGGGTTACCGAAGTCCTTGACTCGGTGCTGCCGGTAGAGGACGATTCAGCCGTTCCACTAGATTCAGTCCTACGAGAATTCATTGGGGGTAGCTGCTATGAGTATTAGCTCCTATATATCATTGTTATCTCCTTCATGACACCTTCATCATTCTCTCCCCTGGTAGACCTTAAAAACGAGCTCCTCAAAGCTCAGATTATCCTTCACTCAGACCTTACTACGCGTCTACTTTACAGCACAGACGCCTCGATATACCAAATTGAGCCCTTAGGAGTTGTTTTTCCACGATCTCTCGATGAGCTAGCAGCCTCTGTAGAGCTTGCCGCCTCCTATCACATACCTGTTCTTGCTCGTGGTTCTGGGACTAGTTTAGCCGGTCAAGCCATTGGCGAGGCCTTGATTTTAGATTGCTCTCGTTACCTTAACCACATAATCGAGATCAATCCTGAAACACACACTGCAAAAGTCGAACCGGGGGTAATCCTCAGCTCGCTTAACAATGCTACGGGGAAATACAACCTGCAATTCGGCCCGGATCATTCTTCAGCGGAGCGTGCGACCATTGGTGGCAGTTTAGCCAATAACGCTACCGGGGCTCACTCGATCCTATATGGAATGGCAGCGGATCATCTCCAGGACGCTGATGTTGTACTTGCAGATGGTTCCTTAGCCACCTTCAAGGCAATCCCGTTGGAGGAAGCAACTCGCCGGGCAGGTAATGACGGCTACCCCTCCAGGGGATCTCAAACACGAACGATTGAATCGAATATTTATCGTACTGCTCTCCACATACGTGAAAATATCCAAGATGAAATTCGCTCTCGCTGGCCGCATACATGGCGTCGTGCCTCAGGTTACAATCTCAATTATTTGTTACCCTGGTCACCCTCAAAACCTCAGCAATGGAACAAGGGTGGCAATTTTAAAACCGATCTTCCATATCCTCCTATTCCAATTGGATACCTCAATCTCGCTCCTCTTTTAGCTGGCTCAGAAGGTACACTTGGTATTATTCAACGTGCTACACTAAATTTAGTGCCCTTACCCAAGTTTACAATTCTTGGGCTGCTTCCTTTTCCTAGTCTTGTGGAAGCTTGTAGTGCTATACCTGGGTTATTAGTGCACAATCCATCTGCGATTGAATTGATACCCCAATCGATTATCCATTTGGCGCATTCAGTTCCAGCTTACGCCACACGCCTAGGCTTTCTCGATCAATTGGGAATTGAAGCCCAGATTATCCTGGTGATCGAATTTTCGGGTGAGGACATCGGTCAGCTCCATAGTCAAGTTAAGTCATTAGGCGAAGATATACTAATTGCTACCACCCCTGCGGAACAACAGCAGGTCTGGGACGTCAGAAAAGTTGGTTTAGGTATCTTGGCTTCTCGCCCAGGGGATCACAAAACGACTGCATTTATCGAAGACATGTCTGTGCCAGTTGAATATCTTGGGGAGTTTGTTCAAGAGATAGAACGAATCCTAGATGCATATGGCGTCACAGGAGAGATTTATGGCCATGCATCTGTTGGCTGTCTGCATATTCGTCCTATCCTGAATCTTAAAGATGCCAGGGATGTCAGCGCTCTCCGAAGCATCGCCCAAGAAGCTGTATCACTGGTCGTGCGCCTTGGTGGATCTGTTAGTGGAGAGCATGGTGATGGGCTCGCCCGCTCCGAATGGTTAAGCCAGATGTTCGGAAGCGAAATCGTAAGGGCCTTTTATGAGCTTAAACAGGCTGCTGACCCCGATGGAATCATGAATCCCGGCAAGATAGTCGCATCGCCCCCTATGGATACAAACCTGCGGTATGGCGGGAACTACAATTCACATGAATGGGAAACTGTTTTTAACTTATCCTCATATGGTGGTTTAAGTGGGGCAGTAGAACAATGCAATGGTGCAGGTGTTTGCCGCAAGCTGGATGGTTTTATGTGTCCTTCATACCAAGTAACCTTTGATGAATTGCATAGCACTCGTGGACGTGCAAATTTGTTACGCTCGCTGCTCTCTGGTAGATTTCCCTCTGATCAAATGGCGGAGGAAACCGTTTACCGAGCTTTAGATCTCTGCTTAGCGTGTAAAGGTTGCAAAGCCGAGTGCCCTTCTGCAGTTGATCTCGCCAAGTTAAAGTACGAGTACACCCAACACTATTATTCCAATCGCCGCAGGCCAATTCGGGATTATTTATTCGGATATATCGGTACACTTGCCAGATTCGGACATCCTTTTGCACATCTCTTGAATCCTGTGACCACAAGCTCGCTTACCAGGAGATTAAGCGAACGTTTCCTGGGGCTTTCACCCAAACGCTCCTTTCCGGAGTTAAGCACAAAATCTTTCGGACAATTATCAAGATCAAGAAATGGTCAGAGATATAGAAGGTCATCGCAGTCATATGCTCCAGCAAATAATGAATTTAGTTGTTTGATACTCTCTGATGCATTTACTGAGTATTTTTATCCCGAAATTGGTCTTGCTGCGCTAAAGGTCCTGGATGCGGTGGGAATACAATATCGAATAATACCTGTACTAGGTGCTGGGCGAACTTTGATATCCAAAGGATTCTTAAAAGAGGCCAAACGTCATGCAGTGAAACTTTTATATGAGATCGACCAGCTCGATCCAGAAGAAAGTCTGCCAGTGATTGGCCTTGAGCCTTCAGAGATATACACACTCCAAGATGAGTATCCTGACTTGTTTCCGGATGATCATCGCGTTCAATCTTTGACTCGGCGTGCCCGCATGATTTACGAATACTTAATTAGACCGGGTATAAATGGTCATATTCCTATCGATCTTATACCTAACATTGGTCCGTCCCAACCTGATAAAATTTATTTACATGGCCATTGCTACCAAAAAGCTCAATCTCCTGATCCTGATGGTTTTCCCACTGGTGTTTCTGCAGCTATAACGATGTTGGAGTCTGTTGGGTATCAAGTTGTCGCATTAGAATCAGGTTGTTGTGGCATGGCTGGCGCATTTGGCTATGAATCTGAGCACTACGACATCTCAATGCGAGTTGGTGAATTATCACTGCTGCCGGATATCAGAAGGGCTATGAGTCAGGAGGGTGAGGATCACTTAATTGCCACGCCTGGATATTCATGTCGGACCCAAATCATGGATGGTACGGGATATCATGCGCACCATCCAATCACATTGATAAGTGACATTCTTACTTGAAGTTGTACAGGACCGTAAATGGGGGGTGCGGGCTTTGCCCGCACCCCCCATTTACTAAATTTTCCTCCCTGTCCGCAAATATCCAATAATATTAACCGTTGTTGGTTAGATGTTATTTCTTTATAGCAGCCTCAATTAGCTTTTGTATTCGGGGAATCATGCCAGCAGGATCGGGATGTAAGCCCTCTATGAGTAGCGTGTCTTCATAAATCTGCTCGATTACTGCATCCACCAACTCTTCTTCACGTGGTAATTCATTGAGACGAGTAATAATTGGATGGCGTGGGTTGATCTCAAGTATCTTCTTGGGTACCTCGAAATCTTTATCTATCAACCTATAAACCCTCTGCATCTCTTGATTTGGAGCACCTTCAGGGTCGACCAGTCGAGCCGGTGAGTCCGAGAGGCGCTCAGTAATGCGTACATCGCTCACCCGATCATCGAGTGAAGACTTGAAACGACCAATTAGATCAGCGAAATCATCAACCGAAGCTAAACTTTCATCTTCTGATACCTTATCCTCATCTTCAGGAAAATCCAGCTCAGCCGTTGCCACATTGGTGATGTTATATTCTCCGTATTTGGTTAGTTGAGGCAGCATAAAAGCGTCAAGGGGGTCTGTGAACAATAATACTTCGTAACCGTAATGTTTAACTACATCCAAATGAGGGCTGTAGAGTACAGACTTATCGTCATCACCCAGAATGTAATAGATATCCTTTTGATCGGGTTTTATTCTTTGCACATAATCTTCAAGGGCGGTCCATTTATCAGGGTTGTTATTTGTTCGAAATCGCAGTAAAGGGTATAGCGACTCAGGTTCATTTTGTTCAATGGCGACTCCTTGCTTGATATATCGCGAAAACGCTTCCCAGAACTTATCGTAACGCTCGCTATCCTCCTTGGCTAATTTTTTCAATGTATCAATTACTTTTGAGGTCACTAATTTCTTGAGGTTAACCATAATCCGTGTTGCTTGTACAGACTCCCTCGATACGTTCAGTGGAATATCTTCCGAATCAACCACACCTTGCACAAAGTTAAAATATTCCGGCAGTAAATCTTTGCAATAATCCTGGATTAATACCTTGCGCGAGTAAAGCTGCAATCCGTCTTCCCTGCGTGATGAGAATATATGTCTCTCGGGACTGTTTGGTATAAAGAGCAGTGCATACATCTGTACCGGTGCATCGACTACCATATGGGAATGGGCTAGAGGTTCTTCAAAGTCTCGCGTTAATTGTTTGTAAAATTCTTCGTACTCACTCTCTTCCACCTGGTGAGGTTGTTGGCGCCACAAGGCTGTTTGCCGATTGACTTGTTCTTCGCCATCCCCCATGTAGATTGGGTAAGAGATAAAATCGGAATGTTTAGCTACGATCGTTTTGAGTCGGTGTTCTTCTAGGAATTCAGTGGCATCACTGTTGAGCTTGATAATGACACTCGTCCCGCGGTGTTCCTTCGTATCTGGTTCCACCGTAAATGTATCGGACCCGTCAGAGTACCATGATGTAGCATTTGATTCACACTTGAAGGATTTTGAGACCACCTTTATCCAATCCGCCACCATAAAAGCTGAGTAAAAACCCACTCCAAATTGGCCGATGATATCGGATAAATTCTCCGAACCTTCTTTTATAACTTCAACGAAAGCCCGCGCGCCAGAATGGGCAATTGTTCCAAGGTTTTCAACCAACTCATCTGCTGTCATCCCTATGCCTGTATCCGTAATTGTGAGCGTGCCGGCCTCCTTATTGGGGATAATTCGTATTTCTAATGGTGATTGAGACTCAAATACATCCCGATTGGTTAGCATCTCAAAATCAACTCGCATTAGCGCATCTGACGCGTTTGAAATCAATTCTCGTAAAAATATTTCACGTTCGGTATAAAGCGAATGAACAAGTATATTAAGTAATTGTCTTGTTTCTGCTTTAAAAGCCATGGGTTGCGAAGCATCGTTTTTCTGATCATTTAAGTGATCACTGCTCATAGTTCTTACCTCCAGTGAGAATTGTCAGATGAATTTTATCGTGTCTAATTTTATACCTTAACGAGATAAGATTTTAGCAGATAATCACCTCATATCGTATTGGCATTTCTCATATCTCCGATGAATTATCTCGAGTATAACTACGCCTAGTACTTTGTCAAGGATGAAAGTTTCATTCGATATCCGGGTGACAAAACCCTTGACAAAGCTCCTAGTGTTCCGTCCATAATCTATTCTTACTAAACAATCACATTTGACGGAACACTAGGAGCGTTCAACCCTAGGTGTGCTAATATTCGGATATTAGCTCGTATCTAAAGTGACTTCCTTCCTGTTGCAGTGTGCTGGATTACTCGTTATAATAATGCTAAATGATTGGCATATTACGACAAACCACATCATTATTTGGGACATTATCAATCTCAACCGATGTAAACAATCCCAAGAGTATCAAAATATATCCATCCATAAATTCACTTTCAGGAGACGAAAATGACGGGACAAATCATTGATGGAAAAGCTATAGCAGCCCAGGTACGTGCAAAAGTCGCGGAAGATGTCGAGGCCAGGATAGCCGCAGGATTATCAAGACCTGGCTTAGCTACTGTTCTGGTGGGGGAGAACCCCGCTTCAGAAGTATATGTTCGCATGAAACAGAGGGCTTGTGAAAAGGCCGGCATTACATCCTTTGGGTATAATCCTCCAGCCGATATATCTCAAGAAGAGCTAGAAAAGCTGGTGTCAGACTTGAACGACGACCCTGCTGTGAATGGCATTCTTGTCCAACTTCCCTTGCCTGATGGATTAGATGAAGAGCGTGTTTTAAATGCCATCAGCATAGAAAAAGATATAGATGGTTTTCATCCAATAAATATTGGACGTTTAGCACAAAAGGGTCGTGAATCCTTGTTCGTACCTTGCACCCCAGATGGTGTCCTTTATTTGCTGGACGAGACCGGTGTCGAATTAGAAGGCGCGAATGTCGTTGTACTGGGACGCTCCAACATTGTCGGCATGCCGGTCGCTCTACTCTTGGTTAAACGTAATGCCACTGTGACTATTTGTCACTCACGCACAAAGAATCTACCCGATGAGTGCAGTAAGGCCGATGTCCTTGTCGCTGCTGTGGGACGCCCTGAGATGGTAAAAGGTG
>DAOVXM010000047.1 GCA_030636125.1 Chloroflexota bacterium
CTCCACCAACCATGTTTGCGCTAGGCTTAATGCCAGGGAGTTCATCTGGATTACAGATGAAGGGATCGGTATCTAAAATGATTAGATCGGCTTTGTATCCATTTTCTAACTTGCCGAGGCGATCTTCCATCCCTGCGGCAACGGCAGGTCCATGGGTGTAAGCGCGAAGAGTCTGACCAATAGTGAGTTTTTGTTTTGGATTCCACCCCTCTGGGCCGGGGTTTCCATCCGTCCGACGGCGAGTGACTGCCGCATATAGGCCAAGAAAAGGATTAGGTGATTCTACGGGTGCATCTGATCCAAATGTGAGGATTGTGCCATAGTTTAATTGAGTACGCCAAGCATACGATAATTCTGCTCGATCACCCCAATATTGATCAGCCATTAGCATATCTGAAGTGGCGTGGAGGGGTTGCATTGAGGCGATCACGTTTAAATCTGCTAAACGGTTAGAATCCTCAGGATGTATAAGTTGAACGTGTTCAATTCGGTGGCGTAATGATGTACCGATAGTTCGCTCGTACGTCCGTAATTTCTCATAACCATTCAGTACTTCGTGGTTGGCTCGATCCCCAATAGCATGGATAGCCATACTCAAACCATTATCTACTGCAATTCGACCGTGTTCAAATATTTCCTCACTGTCTAATAATAGCATGCCTTTATTGTTGGGTTCACCTGTATATGGTTGCAGCATGGCTGCTGTGCGTGGTCCTAAGGCACCATCAGCAAATGCCTTTATTCCACCAATTCGCAAAAAATCGTCACCATAACCAGTGCGTAGGCCAAGCGCTACTGCGTGAGGTAAATCTTCGAGTGGTACGCTCTTTAAAACACGTAATCGTAAATCACCTCGCTCTCGCAGTTTCTGTAAAGCGGTGAAACAACGCCGACGATCAAAGTCATGCACACCGGTTAAACCGACATTCAATAAGGTCGGAAGAGCATTATAGATGGCTTCTGTGACTTGCTCTGCACTCGGTTCAGGTATAGCATTAGCGATTAAATCCATAGCGCTTTCGAATAAGATACCGGTTGGATTATCAAATTCATCTCGGTCGATACGCCCGCCGGGCGGGTCAGGGGTTTGGGCAGAGATTTTAGATCGCTTTAGTGCAGCACTATTCACCCAGGCAGCATGGAGAGATTTAGCGGTCAAATAAACTGGTTGATTGGGGACGAGAGCATCAATATCTTTTGCAGAACCGAACCCTTCTGGCCACTCATTTTGGTTCCAACCGTGTCCTAAAACCCATTCACCTGGGTCAATATTAGCTGCTTGATCTGCCACCCGAGCCAAACACTCTGCACGAGTTTTGGTTCCACAATCCGCCTTGAGTAACCCCATTGCATATTGTTCTAAATGGATGTGTGAATCGGTTAAGCCTGGAATGATGGTTTGCCCTCCAACATCCATTACTTTCTGGGCGTTATCAGCCTCTGACAATATCTCTCGATCGGTTCCAACTGCCCATATGTGCCCTTTGTCAATAACCATGGCTGATGCTCTTGGGAGGGTATCGTTGAAAGTGTATATATTCGCGTTATATAAAATAAGCATATTTTTTAACCAAAATTTGTTTTCTCTTGCTGATAAGTTTATTGGCTCTTTTGGACTTGCTGTGGTGATTTACCACACCCCACCTCTTTCCAAAGAAGTTTCCATAGGTCCAGTTTATTACTATTTTAAACTGACTTTCGGTTGCCTGAATCCCCCAAGATCTTTTCAATCAAAGTATCTAGTTCCTCGTTGGAATAGTAGTGGATAACCAGGGTCCCACCATGTTTTTTTGGTTTTACATTGACTTTTGTGCCAAGTTGTGAACGAAGTCGTTCTTCAAGAGCAGAAATCTCGGGTGACTGAGTTGGCTTTGGGGTGGGTTTTGCTTGCTGACCGGTTAATTTGCGGACCAATTCCTCGGTCTGGCGTACATTCAAATCTCGGTTGAGTATTGTTTTTAAGGCGGCAGATTGTGCCTGTGGGCTTGGGAGGGTCAATAGAGCACGGGCATGTCCCTCGGTAATTTCATTATCTACCAAAGCCTGTTGAACATCCTTCGGTAGTTTGAGTAAGCGCAAAGTATTGGTAATTGTGACTCGGCTCTTACCAACGTGGCTTGCTATTTCCTCATGCGATAGATGGAAGTCTTCAGCAAGTTGTCGGTAAGCATCTGCGGCCTCCAAGGCGTTGAGATCAGCCCTTTGAACATTCTCGATAAGAGCTAACACAAGCCTTTGCTGATCACTGACCTCACGCACGATTGCTGGCACAGATTCTAGTCCCGCCTGACGGGCGGCTAAAAGCCGGCGCTCACCGGCAATTAGGGTGTAATTTCTAGCTTGTTCATCATATGTGACAATGACTGGTTGGATGATCCCATGCTCACGGATAGATGTTGCTAATTCTCTTAGTTCTTCTGGATTGATGTGAGCGCGTGGTTGGCGAGGATTAGGAATGATGCGATCCACAGGAATGTGATTCGTTTCTCTTATATTTGTTTGATCACTTGATATGATAAGGGCGTCGAGCCCACGACCGAGACCAGATTTTCGTGGCATGGTTATCTATCGCTACAAAGTCATTACAGGAATATGTATCTCGTTCCCTTCCAAGATTTCGCGAGCGAGATTTGAATAGGCTTCTGCCCCTGAAGACTTGGGTGCATAAACAGATATGGGCTGTCCATAAGAAGGCGCCTCAGCAAGGCGAACAGTCCGGGGGATGATGGCTTCAAATACTAAATCTGAGAAAAAGCGACGCACTTCATTCACAACATCATTGGCCAGGTTAGTTCTTCCATCGTACATTGTCAATACTACTCCCCGGATTTGTAAGTCAGGGAAGATGGCGCTTCGAACCCGATCCAATGTATGCGTTAACTGGCTTAACCCCTCGAGTGCAAGATATTCACATTGAACTGGTATGATGAGACCATCTTGGGCAGCGATTACTCCGTTCAAGGTCAATAATCCAAGGGATGGTGGACAATCTATTAACACGTAATCGTACCGGGCGACAACTGGTTCAAGCGCGTTTTTAAGTCGGCTCTCGCGAGCAAGTTCAGAGACTAATTCAACATCTGCTCCTGCTAGTGAAGGTGTAGAGGGAAGTATTGATAATTTTAAACGCGGGTTATGCAATATATGATCATGTGTGGAAGATGGGCTGAGGATAGCTTCATACGTACCTCCACGCACGGTGTGCTTGTCGATTTTTAGCCAAGATGTGGCGTTTGCCTGTGGATCAAGGTCGACCAAAAGAACCCGCTGACCAAAATAAGCAAGATATGCCCCCAGGTTAATAGCAGTAGTAGTTTTACCAACACCACCCTTTTGATTGACGAAAGTATAAATAAAACCCATGATTGATCTGACGAATTATTGTTAGTCAGGCTATCTACTGATTGGTTATGAAGGATGTATTGATTGAAGCAGTGCCTATACTCAAAATACTTCCACTTTACATGCTTCAATTTCTTTGGAATTGGGTATACCCGAGAGACCGGAACGGGTGACAGAGAGAGCAGCAAGATGAGTTGCGAAACGAGCTGCCTCCCATGGGTCACGAGTCGTGTATAGACGAGTAAAAAATGCTGCGGCAAACACATCCCCTGAGCCCGTTTCGTCTACATAATTTATCTGAGGCGGGCGAAATCGCCGGACATCGCCATTCCAATATAAACATACGCCTTGATCCCCTTCAGTGACGGCTAATACTCGGCATGAGGCTGCCATCTCTTCAATGCGTTCTTCATCGCCTCCAACGTCATCACTGCTTATAATCGCTGCACCTACGCGCTGTAGAACGAAAGTAGCCTCGGGCCACTCGTTAGGTAGAACTTGACCTTGGCTATTCCACGTGCGTAGCCACCCTTGCGGGGTTATTCCAATTAAAGCCGTCGCGAAGTTGCGCACAAGGGAAGGCTCCACCTCTTGCGCGATCGGTCCTAAATGTACGATAGGCGCCTTACGCCATGGATCGGGGATGTGATTATAGCTAAGCTGAGGAGCAACATGATGGATGATCTGAACTCGACCCTCAGGTGTGTAAATATTTTCAAAAGTGGTACTTTCATCTGTTGGATAATTAGCGATTGGAATATCATGGAGAGGTCCGAGGGGTAATTCCTCTCCCCATGAGGTAACAATCCCGACTCTTAATCCGAGGGCTTTTGCTGTTAGGGCTGAGTATATAGCTGTGCCACCTAGTCGGGGTCCTTCAGGAGTAATGTCCTTAGATATGTGGCCAATTACTAAGTAGTCAACAAGCTCAAGTTGTGTAAGCTGATACATGATCCAATTATACCCGAAAGACGTGCGTCGCATTATTCGGTGTTCTAGAGCTTGATTTCATTGCGTAGCACGTCTTTCGGGAGAAGTAAGATGGAGTGGGCTTGTGATTATTGTGGAATGATTGTCACTTTGCGTCGTGACCCCTCCCCAATGCTCTCAGTAGTTACTTCTGGGTTCTCGCGGAGTTCAATATGGACGAAGCGGCGTTCATTAGCGGGCATAGGTTCTAACACTTGTCGGCGGCCAGTCTTTACAGCTTGTTCGGCCATACGTCGTGCTAACTGGCGTACTTGCTGCTCACGACGGAGACGGTAACCTTCAACATCAACTATTAATGTTACAGAGCGACCCAACTCTTTACCAACGATTAGGGAAGTTATGTACTGCAGTGCATTCAATGTTTCTGCCTGACGACCGATCAGAATGCTCAAATCCTTGCCATTGATGTCCAGATAAATTGGAATTCGACCTCGCCTATCATCCGCTTCACCATAACGAGCAGAGACCTGGGCCTTGACTTTCATTTTTTGTAGAAGTTCCTCAACGGTCTCACGGGTAATACTTAGAACATCCTCTTCTGAATCCTCTGGCGGTTGTTTAATTGTTTCGACTCTGGACTCAGTAGGTTGATCAGTGGAGCTAATTGCGGCTTTTGTAGGCACAGAGGAAGGGATTTCAGTGGCACCCATTTCTGGATGACTAGGTGAAGACTTGATAGAGAGGCGTATACGTGCCTGGCGTGATCCAAGACCAAACAAACCACGACTTCCTTCGTCAAGAATCTCTACGTCAACTTCTTCTTCTGTCATACCCAGGTCACTAAGACCTTTTGCGATTGCTTCTCCAACAGAGGGAGCAATGATCTCTAAAGTTGGACGACTTTCACTCCTATTAACCTCTTGGTGAAAAAATATTCAGAAGATATGCAGTATTTAACCTCTTCGCTAAGAAGTCGCTTTGCGAAAAGGTATAAGATTCTGCCAATTTAATCTACCCATGGCTCCGTACTGTGCTATGGTGAACACGTTACTAGTAATGAAATATAATGCCAAGCCAGATGAGAAGGAGTAGGCAAGCCAGCCCATTAAGAACGGCATATATAAGTTCATCATTTGTGTCATCTGCGCACCTTGTTCGCCTGGTTGGGATGGTGGAGTCATGAGTTTTGACTGCATATATGTTGTGATCACCACAATAATTGCAAAAATGGGGATACCAATGCCAGCTACGTTAAGGCGCTCAGGTTGGCTGAGGTCCATCCATAAGAATTGATTGTTGATAGGAATTAATGCAGCTGCATTTGTGAATGGGTATAAGTTTTTTGATAAAGCAAGCAATTGTATAGGCGTTACAGCTAAGGCTCGGATAATAGATTGATAAAGACCAATGATGACTGGGAATTGGATCAAAGTTGGCAAACAGGAACCGAAGGGGCTCACACCTTCTTCTTGATAAAGTTTCATCTGCTCCTGGCTTAACTTTTCCTTTTTGTCTTTATATTTCTTTTGGATATCCTGCCACTTTTTTGACTTTTGTAAGTCTTGCATGGCCGATGTACTTTTCATTTGCTTGGCTGTTAGAGGATAAGTGATTAAGCGCACAAGCATTGTGAAGACGATAATTGCGAGTCCAAAGTTCTCAATTAATATGCTGTATATCCACAGCAAGCTGTTCACCATTGGGTTGATTATTAGCAAATCCCACATAGTAATTACCTTCCGTTAATTATTCTCGGGGGTAAAACCCCATTGTGTGTTACCGTTGATGTCTAAAGCATAAACAAGCGCATCAGCGTCCATTGGGGCGACAAGTATCAAATCTCCAGCTAAAACGGGTGAGGGATAGAGTTTACCCCCTATGGTTTTGTTCCAGCGAGTATTTCCGTCCAGATTTATTGCGTAGAGAGTTCCAGCTTCAGTGTTAAAGTAGACTGTATCTTCGGTGACGAGTGGAGCGTCAGTTATCGCACCGTCAGAGTTTACCTCCCAGATAATCTGCCCATTAGCAACATCAAGAGCATAAAATGTTCCACTCAGGTCTCCAAAAAATAATCGATCGTCTTGGAGGATAGGACCGCCCCAGACCCAATCATTTGTTGGTCTGCGCCACAAAACTTGTCCGTTATGGGCATCGATAGCGAGCATTTCGCTGGCAAAAGTACCCACATACAGAACACCTTCAGGATTGAACGCCGGTATCCCGTTGATAGAGCCACCTAACTCTTCTGTTTGCCAATTTTCACTCCCATTCAGTGCGTCAATAGAGTATATACGGTGATTCGTGGATGGCAAGTAGATGCAAGTACATTCAGGGTCTGAAATCGGTTGTGCCCACTGTGGACCATCTTTGGTTTCAAATGTCCACTGGACATTACCTTGAAGATTGATAGCATATAACATCGTATCAGCATTTGGAGCATAAATGTTATCATCGATAGTTAGCGGGTTTCCAACATAACGATCGGTAGCACCAGTGTATGACCATAACTCTACTCCATTATCTGGATTTAAACTGTAGAGTATTTTGTCATAGCTCCCTACTAATAGTTGGTTATCACTTGTTAAAGTTGGACGAGAATAAAATGTGCGGTTGTTATCACCTTCAAGTGGGGAACGCCATTGTTCAAGTCCATTGGATAAATTGATGGCGTACACATGTTGGTCGTAAGAAATATAGGCTTTATCCTCATTAACGGATAGACCAGGCCAACTGGTAGCTACCCCTCTAGCCCCTGTACATGAACTGATGAGGATGGCTGATGCCAGTAGAGTAAAAAAAAGGAGTGTGTTCTTTGTTTTCATGTAGATAAGCGAGAAATCTCTTTGGTATAGTAGAACTTTAATCATTAATTTTTTGGTTTAGACATCAAGTGTTCCGTCAAATGTGATTATTTGGTAAGAATTGATCGTGCGACGGAACACTTTAAGCTTTGTCAAGGGTGTAGTAACCGGATATCGAATGAAACTTTCATCCTTGACAAAGCCCTAGTCGACTGGGTCGTACCCACCAGTATTGAATGGGTTACACCGTAATACCCGCCAAATCGCCATAAAGCCTCCTTTTAGCGCCCCATACTTATAGACTGCTTGATAGCCATAGTGAGAGCAGCTTGGATAAAATCGGCACGTGTTCGCAGGAAGTCCGCGCGAAAGAGTCATTTGGTATAACCGAAATAGACCTAATACTATGAAGCGTGGAATATTCCTGATTCTGATAGGGAGATCACGTAACCGGGGTTCTGATGGGTGAGTGTGATCAATGTAAACATCAGTTGACATGAGGTTTGGTGATTAACTGAGCTCTAATTAATAAGTTAAGCAAGGCTTGTTCGGTTTCTTGAATTGTGGCCTCTGTCATTGGTCGGCGAGCGATTAGCAAGATATCCAATCCAGGCGTAATTGAGGTGATCAAAGGATGAAGAGCAGCCCTGATGAGGCGTTTTGCTCGGTTTCGTTTTACGGCTTTCCCCACGTGACGACTAGCAGCAACCGCAATACGAGGTTGTTCCAGCTCATTCGGGAGTAAAATCAACACGATAAGCGGGTGGGCAAAAGATGTTCCTAACCGCCTCACCCGCTTGAAATCGGCTGATCTTGTCAGTCGAAACCTGCGATTCACCGATTTGACATAGGTGGGTCATGTGAACCGAAACCACAAAAATCAACTGTTCCAGTTGACTTTTTTCACGTGGTTATTTTTTGTGACCGTTAACCGGGTACGACCTTTACGCCGACGATTTTTTATGACTTTTCGACCTCCAGCGGTCGACATACGAGCTCGAAATCCATGCACACGAGCCCGTCTGCGTATTTTTGGTTGGTAAGTTCTTTTTGGCATTTTTTCTTCCTGCTATCGATAAATAATTTCGTGACTCAGTTGATATTGATTGGTTCTTTTTATGTCTAAGTACCTGGCACAGACGAAAGCTGATTATACCCTAAGGGATTGGTTTGGTCAAACATTTTAAGCCTGTCTTATCAAGCTGATTATGGTTAAATTTCTCCGCTTGTGACTTGAGTTTTCAAGATTTTTGCCCTGCGGATAATTTCCAAAGTGGTCGAATCACCTGGCTCGTATCTAAACAAAACGTTGATATAGCTATGATTATCGTCGAGAGCAACATCCCCAATTCGTGTGATGATATCCTCACGTTGGAGGCTACTTTGTATGGCTGGACCATCAGGCATCACTTCCGCAAAAAAAACTCCCCATTCGACTGGTAGACGATATGCGGATGCAATTCTAGGTGTGATTGGTTGCCAACGAATACCCAGATATTGATTCATCATCGAAAGATATTTATTATAAATCAACAGCAATCGATACTTTTCTACCCTCTTCTCCTGCCTCCTGAGCCTACCACCAAGGATGCATAATATAGAAGTTGCATCACAGCGCTAATAAGAGCAGCGACGTATGTTAAAGCTGCCGCGTTGAGGACATTGTTAACCCCTCTCTGTTCTTCTTCACCAACAATCAAACCACTTTCCACCAGTATGCGTTTTGCCCGAGCTGACGCGTTCAATTCAACTGGTAGCGTTGCGAGAGCGAACAATGCGCCAGCCGCAAATACGATTAAGCCTAACCAAGCCAATTCGGTAATTCCAATAAGTAGGCCAATAAAAATTAATATCCACCCCAAGTAGGATCCAATATTGACAGCGGGTACAAGTGCCGCTCGAATTCGCAGTGGGAAATATCCTTCCTGGTCTTGTAATGCGTGACCGAGTTCGTGGGCTGCAATTGCTAGCGAGGCAACTGATTTTCCCTGGTAAACGTTTGGGGAAAGACGGAGGACTTTGCTGCGAGGATCATAGTGGTCGGAGAGTCTCCCTTGTACGGCCTCGATCTGGACTCCATAAAGACCAGATCTTTGAATAAGGCGTTGGGCGGCTTGGGCACCGGTGAAATTGTTGTGTGCAGGCACCTGGCTCCATTTACGGTAGGCCGAATTTACATACCATTGAACAACCAGCATAAGGATAATTGCTGGAGCCATATACAACCAGTAAGTTGGATTAAAGAAAAACATTAATTATCTCCATAACTGAAAAACCCAAACTCGAGCAATAGATCATTGCGAAAGCAAAATCTCTATTGCTTTCTCTAATTGCGGGTCAACGCCGGCACTGAAATCATCTTCAGTGAACTCCACTTCGATGTCTGGGGGTAAACCAACTTGGTGGATTGTGCGCGCCTTAGGTGTTAACCAACGGGCAATAGTAATACGGACTGCCCCTTGATTGTTTTCCAATGCTGTCGGGATTTGCACAGATCCCTTACCAAAAGAAGTGGTACCAATAAGCAAACCGCGGTCATGATCTTGAATGGCGCCGGCGACGATCTCTGAAGCTGATGCACTACCCTCGTTAATCAATACGACCATCGAAATATCAGTCGCAACACCACCTTTTCTGGCTTCGAAAGTGCGACGTTCTCCATCACCATATTCTTCATATACTATCACGCCATCTTGGATGAATTCTGAAGCGACATCAACAGATGTCTCCAAAAAACCGCCACCATTGCCTCGCAGATCTAAAATCAAACCTGCAGGATTCTCCGCAAGTAATTCTTTAAGAGTATCACGAAGATCTTCTGTGGCATCATCGCTAAACACAAAGATACGCACATAAGCAATATCGTCATCCAGCATCTTCCCGTCGACGCTCGGAACATTGATGCTAGCTCGGGTTATGGTGACATCAAAAGGTTCAATTCCTTCCCTCAAAATTGTCAAGCGTAAAGATGAACCTGCAGGTCCAAGAACCTGTTTTCTGACCACTTCTCCATCAATACCGGTCATGTCCTCACCATCTATAGCGATGATCTTATCACCTGTCCTTAAACCAGCAGCTTCAGCAGGAGATTCGGGGATTGGACTTATGATGGTCAGGTAATCACTGCTCGTATCCACCCATGCTCCAATACCTTCGTATTTTTCTTCACCTTGAAGTTGGGTGTTTAACATCTCATATTGTTCGGGATCCATATAAGACGTATGGGGGTCATCAAGAGATGCTAACATACCGTCAATAGCACCCCGCATTAAGACTTCGTCATCTACTGGTTGATCGACGTATTGATCATGGACCAGCGCCCAAGATTGCCAAAAGGGGATAAATAACTCCTCTAGCTCCTCCGGCGTTCCGGCTTTTCCAGGATCAATTTTTGTGGTCGTGATTAAGCCTATATCTGGAAGAAATGATATGGCTTGTTCCGTTGGGTTAAAAAATGTTCTACCGGCGACGAAACCGATGGCGCATGCGCCGGTCAATAAGACCAACGCCAAGAAAGCACTTGTAATTATTAAAACTCCCCTGGATTTCATAAATGTACTCCTAGTTTAATTCTATGTTCTTCAAGAAATTGTATCTACAGATTATAAAATTATGATTAGAACAGGATAATAATTTTGTAAGACTAGTGCA
>DAOVXM010000220.1 GCA_030636125.1 Chloroflexota bacterium
GGATGGAAATGAGTGATGATTATGTCAGTCAGGTTATCTAACTCCAATCCGACCTGCTGGATCCGAACGACTGGATTGTTAACACAATCAATCAATACAAACTGGTCGCGGCCGATCACAGCCATATGCGTATTTTCATGTTTTTCATCCGGTATTGCATTCGATGAACCAAGAATTAGCAACTTTGCCACAGGGTCCTATCTCCTTCCCTGAAAAAACATTGATCACCCACCCAGGATCAAAACAGCAAGGCGAGGTGAAATATAAATTTCAATCGCGGCTGCTCCTAATAGTAGCGGTAGCACTAATCCAATCATGATTTTAGTCCAATCTGACAAGGAAAGCAACCAGGTCTCCCCGATCGTTCGTCCGCTGGCAGGAGCAGCTAAGGTCGCTCCGAGTCGTAGTACTGCTGCGCCTGCTAGTATTATTGCCGGGATCTCTAGTAAACCATGAGGTAATACCAACGCAACTAGGAAAGTCAGGGGATGTAGACCAATACCAGCAACGCTGGCCATAAAATAACCAATTAGTATAAATGGCAACATTAAGATTATTGCTGCTAGTACACCAAAAGAAAATATCCCCAGTACGGTTGCCAGTAGAATAACTCTTAAATTATGCCACCATATTGTGCCGATACCAGCGGCAGAAAAGAAAGGGATTGAATCCAATCCCTCTAAAAAGCCTTGGTCGATGTTCTGGAGGTTAAGCGTCTCAGGCGGCAATACAAAAATACTAGCCTGTCTTGTGCCGATCCACACACCCGCCAGCAAAGTCAGGGTTACTATCAGAATTGGTTTGTACATCTGGCGTAATGCTTGAGATACTTCTTGAGTGTACCATTGACCAAGGGAGTGTGCCTCTCCAATGAATGAGGCTGAATATGTGCGCCACCCTCTACGGATATTCAAAGTGTCGAACTCTTTTCCCAACAACTCTTCACGGTTGAAATGAGCCACACCAGTCCGTAACAGCAGACCCGCTATAACGATCTGGCCCAAGATAACCCACCATAGCACAGTATATTGAGCCCAGAACATAATCACGCTCTCCACCTGGATCAACAAAACCATTGGAATAATGATGAATGAAGCCAGTAAGTTAGCTGCCCGCACAGATGTGGTTTGCGAAGAAACAACCACAGCCCCACTAACCATTACCAATGCATGCACTGTCGTCAATAGTATAATTTGAGTTAATAATATTGGGTTCAGCTGCCATTCAACCGAAATATAAATACCGATTAAATAAACCATAATTCCCAGGTAACTGGCCAACAAGGGTGGCACGACAGCCGCGATCAATTTTCCTAAATACAATTGCCAATCGCTTAATGGACTGACCAACAACGGTTCAATACTCCCGCGTTCTTTTTCTCCAACAAAAGATTCCAGTGCTATGACCAATGAAACAGAGATCGGGAAAAAACCCACAATCATTAAGAGAAATGGGATTAAACGATCGCCGACCAGGGATGCTCCGTAGCGTTCCACAAATGACGTCGCTTGTCTAGCCGTAAAATTCATCAACCACGGGAAAAATATGGTTAGAACCAAAACCGGCACAATAATGCGCCAATCCCGAAATTGATCACGGACCTCTCGTCGAGTCACAATCAGGGCAGGACCTAGGTGCTGTCTAATATCTGAGATCATTTGAAACTTACGCTCTCTTGATATCCATATATTGCTTGCATATAGACTTGTTCAAGACTGCGGGGGACCTCTCGCAATCCAACTACTGGAAATCCTTGTTCTAACAAGAGTTGTAAAAGCTCCGGATTCACCTCGTTCGGGTTGGTTGTTTGATAACGCAACCAGTCCAGACCTTCTGAAGTTAGCACAGCCCCAGCAGGTAGCTTAGGCTCCTGTCCATTCAACTGGCTCGCTAGGCGTACCTCGTACTCCGCCGGCCCTAGCATCTTGGATTTTAAATCATCAGGTGAGCCTTGAACTATGATCTCCCCCTGGCGGATAACCGCGATCTTGTCTGCCAACTCCTCTGCCTCTGATAGGTTATGTGTACAAATTATGATCGCTCTACTAGCTGAACGTAAATCTCGAATAGCATCCCGCACCAGGTGTGCACTTTCCGGATCCATCGCTGATGTAGGTTCATCCAGTAAAAGTACTGGAGGATCATGTAAGAGTGCACGTGCAAGAGCTAATTTCTGCCGCATGCCTTTAGAATATTCTTCAATCCGACGATCACTATCATCGCCTAAGCTAAATTCATCTAACAAACGTTCAGTACGAGCCTTGCGCTCTTCAGTGGTGAGTCCATATAGCTGCCCAAAAAAATCCAAATAATCAATTGCTGGCATACGTCCATACAGACCGTGCTGTTCCGTCAATACCCCCACAGCAGCTCGTACTTTTTTAGGTTCCTTTACCACATCGTAACCAGCTATCCAAGCCCGACCTTTTGTCGGTCTTAGAACGGAGGTCAATATGCGTATTGTAGTCGTCTTGCCTGCGCCATTTGGTCCCAGCAGAGCTAATACCTCTCCCTGCTGAATATTGAGATTCACCTTGTTAACTGCCCAATAATCTCCAAACTGTTTGCTTAGGTCTTGTGTAACGATCATCGCCCTTACAAGTCCTTACTCAGGGTAAATTATTGCCGGTGAACATCCTCAACGAATTGTTTTTTCCACCCCATAATGTTTTAATATTCTTTTGCCCTTCGATGTCGCCAAATAAGTAATGCCGCTGCTGCTAATCCTACGACCAGCATCAACGTCTGATTTGCATTGATACCCACAACTAAAGATGAATCCAGGCGTAAAAATTCTAATAAGAAGCGTCCAAGTGGATAGATAATTAGATACACCAGGAAGATATCTCCTGGGATTAATCGATCAGAATAACGACGCCCTAGCCAGAGCAATAAGGCCATATTAAATAGATTCCACAACGCTTCGTATAAGAAAAGTGGGTGGAAATGTGATTGATCTCGAAATTCTGGCAAGCGATTTTGGGGATCAATATAGATCGCCCAGGGTAAATCAGTCGGCCTTCCATATAATTCCTGATTGACAAAATTACCTAGCCGGCCTATTGCCTGTGCTAAAGCTAACCCAGGGGCAACTATATCAGCCCATTCACCAAAATTCTCACCACGCTTACGTGTAAACAGATATAAAGCGATTCCACCACCAATTACCGCACCAGGTATTCCCAGACCACCCCGCCAGATCGCAAGCGCATCCAACGGGTGGGTGAGGTAATACAAAGTGGTGATTCCTTGTTCAACCATAGACGGCGCTGGAGTCAATATATGCCAGAGTCGAGCTCCTAATATGCCGCCGATCAACACCCAAATTAAGCCATCCCACACCAGTTCACTATCCATCCCCTTGCGCCGCGCCTGCCGTTCAGCCATGACCGCTGCAGCTACAGCTGCCAGCATTAAGATAATCCCGTAATATCGAATAAAAAATGGACCTACTTGAAATCCTACCGGCATGTTTTTACCTCAATTATTACGTATCATTTTTGGACTTGACGACGCACGTCAATAATACGTTGGATTGCTGTTATATTGGCTAGCACAGCAATAATCCACAACCCCACCACTGGAATATTAAACACCAGCGCAGGTGCTAATACAATATAGCGTTCAAATCGTGTCAGTATCCCTACTTTTGAATCATAACCTAAAGACTGAGCACGCGCTCGTGTATAAGATACCATAACCGAACCAGCGGCTGCAAAATAGGTCAGTGTAGCAGGTAGCCATTCTCCTCCTTGGACATAATAAAATAACAAACCCCCAAATATCACCAACTCTGAATAACGATCTGTCACTGAATCGACAAATGCTCCGAATTCACTGGGCTCCCCACGTAGGCGCGCCATTGTTCCATCCAACGCATCTATGGGTCCCATAAGAAGGATAATGATACCGCCGATTGTCATTTGCCCGCGCGCCAGGAAAACAGCCCCCACTGTGTTTCCAATCAGACCGAGAATCGTCATTGTATTGGGCATCAGTCCCAAGCCATTAAGGAATCCCCCTATGGCATCCAATACTTTCTTAAAGCGTACCCGCATCTGATCTGTTAATGTCAATTTTTTCTTTCGATCTGCCGCCTGTTCTGTCAAAACTTTTCTACCTTCCTTTATTTATATTGTTCGCAGTATGCTATCAGGTGGGCTTATGTCTGTCAAGCTAAACGTGTATAAAAAAATCTCAAATTGATAGCATCCCGGATAAATCCAATTTTTGACTATTTGTTATTCAGTTTATTTGTGAGTTTATAGTTCCTTATCTTCTTTTGGATCGATTAGTACCTCACGCTCGCGCCCACCTCCAAGAGACGGACCTACCATACCCAATTCTTCTAGTTCATCCATTAACCGAGCTGCGCGTGGGTAACCAATACGCAATCGGCGTTGAAGCATTGATGCGCTGGCACGTTGAGTATCGCGAATTACCTCAATGGCCTTTTCAATCAAGTTGTCGCGATCCGCAAGGATGGCTTCTTGTTCTAACATTACCTCCCAAGGTGGAGGTTCAGTCTCCATCTCAGGATAAGCCTGTTGCCAAGAAACAATTACTTTCTCAACCTCCTGGTCGCTAACCATCACCCCTTGTGCCCGTAGTGGTCCTGCCGCTTCTGGTGGTAAAAAGAGCATGTCGCCATGACCTAAAAGTGACTCTGCCCCGACGCTATCCAATATCACGCGGGAATCCACCGATGAAGCTACCGCAAATGAGAGACGCGCCGGGAAATTTGCCTTAATTAGACCCGTTACTACATCTGTACTCGGACGTTGAGTGGCTACCACCAAATGGATACCGGTAGCACGAGCCATTTGAGCCAGGCGCACCAAGGCAGGTTCTGTCAATTCTGGCGCGGACATCATCAAATCTGCCAATTCATCGATAAGCAGTACAATTCTGGGTAATGGCTCAACCCCTTTACGACGTCTAGCCTTTCGGTTATAGGAATCTAAATTACGTGAACGGGAATTCTCTAATAGCTTATAACGACGATCCATCTCTGCCACCGTCCATCTCAGGACGCCTAGTATCCGCTCCAAACTAGTTTCCACTGTTCCATACAAATGTGGTAGACCATTAAAGCGAACCAACTCCACCATCTTCGGATCAATCATCACAATGCGTAATTCATCTGGCGTGTTGTTCATTACCAAACAAGTAGTCAGAGATGCAATACAGACAGATTTCCCTGAGCCCGTAGTTCCGGCTATTAAGAGATGGGGCATGCGTCCCAGATCAGCCATCACAGGCTGTCCCGAGACATCACGTCCAAGTGCAATCGCAAGTGGTGACCCGATTTTATAAAACGCCTCCGTTTCTAATATTGGTCGTAAGCGAACTACTGACGAGCGAGCATTTGGCACCTCGATACCTACGTAAGGGCGACC
>DAOVXM010000122.1 GCA_030636125.1 Chloroflexota bacterium
CCATGCGCTTTATGACCGGGCAATTCGATACACGCTTCATCGAAGAAAGGTTTTCGATCGAGGCAGCCGAGGAAGGGAAAGTCACCTATCCTGATATTGCCGCTATTATGGCAACCTTAGTTGCCCACCAGCAAACCAAGCGCGCTGCCAATATCATCCAGAGAGGAGACCGGGATATCAGCAATTGGAAGTGGATCAGCCGTTGGGAAAGGTTGCGGAGATGAACAAACCCTTTAATATTTGCTCTGGTGGTGACCTGCTTGCGAGATTGTGGGCATGTGAATATCCCCATAACGCTAAAATCTTTATACTAACAAAGAGACCCTTATGAAATACATCACAAATGTCGATGACCGCGAGTTCCTGATTGAAATTATAGATGACCACCATGTCATTGTTGATGGGTCCACTTATGAGGTTAATTTCGATTCAGTCAGCGATCAACCTCTCTATTCACTCCTGGTGGATGGGAAATCTTACGAATCATATATTTATCCTGGTGATCAAGGCTGGCAGGTATTATTATTTGGTACACTTTATCTAGCAACAGTTGAAGATGAGCGTGAGAGACGTCTGCGCGCTGCTTTAGGCGGAAGCGTTGCCGAGCGCGGCGAGTATTTCCTTAAAGCTCCCATGCCGGGATTAGTGATCTCCATTCCGGTGTCTGAGGGTCAGCAGATTGAACAAGGTGAGGTACTTGTTATCCTGGAGTCGATGAAAATGCAGAATGAACTCAAGTCCCCGCGTGGCGGCATAGTCTCACGTTTGAGGGTAGAACCTGGAGATAATGTGGAACAAAGACAAACTTTGCTCAGCGTAATCTAATCACTACAAGTTGATCTCTTTCCACAATACAGTTAAGGAGCTTAAATAGAACTCTGATGGCGAATGATGATCAGGAACTAGAAGTCAAGTTTTACATCAATGACTTGAACAATCTACAATCCCGTTTACAGGCTCTCGGGGCTGAAATATCCCAACAGCGTACGTACGAAATAAACTTACGTTTTGACAAACCTGATGGCGAACTAACACGTTCCTACCAGGTGCTACGCTTACGCCAGGATTCTTCCGTGCGGTTAACATATAAAGGACCTGGCCAAACACAAGCTGGCGTCCACATGCGTAAGGAAATTGAATTCATTGCTAGCGATTTCAACGCCGCTAAGGCATTCTTAGAAGCCCTGGGGTTCCAGGTACAGATGATGTACGAGAAATATCGATCAGTATATGAGCTTGAAGGCGTGCACATAACTTTAGATGAGATGCCTTTCGGAAGTTTCATCGAGATCGAAGGCCCGGACCCAGATCACATCTACACCGCCAACCAGCGCCTGGGACTGAATTGGGAAACACGTATCTTGGAGAGTTACACATCTCTTTTTGAACGACTACGCACAGTCCTCAAATTCAGCTTTCGTGACCTGAGTTTTGACAATTTCAAACATCTACCAGTAACTCCCAAAGACCTGAACGTTCTCCCGGCTGATGTGTGATGGTCGGTAATATTTTGGAATAATATCGAATAGAAAACCAAGAATAGCGACAATTGGTGGAAGGCAATTTGATATGAAATCAAGTCTTTTTCCTCTGACTGCATGCCAGCCACTCTGATTAAACTTGGGCAACCAATTATTCAAGTAAACCAACTTACGGAAGCTCACTGATGCCAAGAAATTACAACCTTGAGTCAACACCTGCAAATGCCATTAAAAGATCTGAATACGCATGCGACGATGACTGGATTACCCAATTCCTTCACACTGCACAAATTGGTCACGTCGCCACACGCTGGAACGAGCAACCCTTCATCACACCGACCAACTTCTGGTATGATCCAGAACGCCACGAGATATATTTGCATACCAATATCACCGGTCGCTTAAGGGCCAACAGCGAACATTTTCCCCAGGTATGCTTCGCAGCTAGCCGGATGGGAAAACTCTTACCGTCGAATATCGCCCTGGAGTTCGGCGTTCAATACGAAAGTGTGGTCGCCTTTGGTCATATCCACCTATTAGAGATGGATGATGATAAACGCCGTGCATTGTACGGTTTAATCGAAAAATACTTCCCGGGAATGCAACCAGGCAAACATTACCGTCTTATAACAGATAAAGAGTTGAAACGCACATCGGTATATGCCATCGCTATAGAAAGCTGGAGCGGCAAAAGAAATTGGTCCGAAAGAGCAGAACAAAGTACAGAATTCCCACTATTAGGGAAAGAAAGGTTCGATTAATACCACAACCTATCAGAGCGATCAGTTCAGCTGGTCGCTTTTTTCTACTTGACAACAATTGAAAGCTATCTATACTTGAGTTAGCCTCCCAATGCAAATAATAGGAAGCGACCATGAATGATTTACTGCTAGGCCCAATCATTGGGGGGTTATCACATAACCGAGTCCATTTGTGGGGTAGAGCCACAACCGCGTCAGCTCTCAGCTCAGCTAACCCACCAGTATTACACGCTTGGCTTGGAGGGCAACCGGATCTTAGCGACACTCAGCTCGCGGCAACCTCCCTTCCACTGACCGAGGCAACCGGCTATGCAGGCGTAGCACCCATTACCAACCTAAAGCCTAATACAAAATATTATTACGCCTTGACATTAAGTAGTACACATCCCGACGTGTCCAAGGAGGGTTACCCTGCATTCACTAGTTCCCCTCCGCCTGGCGAACATGCCTCCTTCGCCTTTGCCTTCGGATCTTGCTTTCGCCCGGAGAACCAAGATGGCGGTCAGATTTTCTACGCGCTAGATCAGCACCGGGAGACCGAAAATTTGCGCTTCATCCTGATGATTGGCGATAATATCTACGCTGACGCCTTTGAGCACAACGGGATCGGTAAAATCGCCTGCACACTGGAAGAATACCGTGAGGTCTACCAATACACCTGGTCTCGGCCTCCCTATCAAAAACTCCTAAAAAACCTACCGGCATTTATGACCCTCGATGATCACGAGGTGGACGATGACTGGCGCTGGACCAACAGGAATCGCCAGCAAGCCTATATCCCCTGGTGGGATAAGTTCCAACGTTGGCTGAAGCGTCGCCCCCCTCAGGAACGCGATATACCGCTTAAACGCGTGCAGGATGCTCTGCAAGCCTATTGGGAACACCAGGGGATGCACGCGCCATCTTTCCGCCTTCCCCCGCAATTGACTCCGGCTGGACAATACGATCTCGCCCCAGAAGACCCAGGCTCGCTGGCATATACTTTCACTTTTGGCGCAGCGGCCTTTTTCGTGCTCGACACACGCTCTATGCGTGTGCGTAATAGGCGAGAACGAACCATGCTCGGTGAGGGACAGTGGAAAGCATTGGAAGCCTGGCTGCGAGCCGTTAAAGACCTCTATCCGGTCAAGTTTCTGGTAACTTCTTGCTCGATGCTGTATCCGATGTGGCTGGATATCCCCGGGGACCGCTGGGCAGGATTTCCTAAAGAGCGCGATCGCCTGCTGCACTTTCTGGCAAATGAGGGCATTGAGGGTGTTTACCTGCTTACCGGAGATCTGCATACAGCCCACGCAGTGCGCACCGATTTATACGGTCCGCAAGGACGTGCCTTACCCTTATGGGAGTTCTGCTCATCTCCCTTCGAGCAGCAACCAAACAAGTTTCCCCAAAAAACTTATCTCCCCCTACGAGGTGGCTCAGTTAAGAATACCGAGCGTTATTTCTCGATAGCCAAAAAAAATTATGGTATCGTGCGAGTTGATTATCCAGATGCGGGTACGCCACGTGTCCGTTTTGAGTTGTATGGGAAAAGTGGGGAACTGCTAGACCAGGTTCAGGATCATTAGATGATCGCCAGGCAAAAGGGGTAATTAACCAAACAATCCTATTGTCCTATTTCCCGAGCTCTCCATCCAACCATTGCACTTGTTTCACCGTGTTGGTCTCCCCAATCAGACGAGGTAATAAGAGCTGCAATTGGGCCGGGTCGCCAGTCGTCAGGTAACGGACCTGGCCTATAGCCACGCTTGGTCGGAGTAATCCACGCGCATTCAGCACCCGCTCCACCTGGCGAGCCACGGCTGGTGCCGGATCAATCACGCGCACCTCAGGACCGACGATATCCTGGATCATGGGGATAACAAAAGGGTAGTGTGTGCAACCCAACACAACGGTATCTATCTTCTCGTCCATCATTGGAAACAAGGCATCTTCCAGGATTGAGCGAGTCTTAGATGTCTTCAGGTGCCCACCTTCGATCTGGGTCACCAGACCTGGACAGGTATGCTGGAGTACTGTCACGCCATTGGCAAACCGCTCAACAACCGAAGCGTATAATGCTCCTTGGAATGTCGCCGGGGTAGCCAGGACGCCCACTACACCACTTTGGGTATTCTCAGCCGCAGGTTTGACGGCTGGTTCCATTCCTACAAAGGGTATTTCTGGGAAAGCTTGGCGCAGGTAGCGAAGCGCGGCTGCCGAAGCAGTGTTACAAGCGACTACGATTAATTTCGCTCCTTGGGATAATAGATAACGCGTGACCTTCTCAGAATAGGCGCGTACTTCTTCCAGCCGGCGCGATCCGTACGGTACATGAGCTTGATCCGCCAGGTAGACCAGGTTCTCATGCGGTAATCTTTGGTGGATGGCCTGCAACACCGAAAGCCCGCCTACGCCCGAATCGAAGACACCTATTGGGGCATTAATCAAATCAAATGTCATCTCTGAAAATCCCGTGAGGTCGCTTCCACAAAATCACGGAAAAGCGCGCGCATCGCCAGGTTTCCTTGTAGCCATTCCGGATGCCATTGCACTGCCAATCCAAATGGATAAGCTGGGATTTCAACCGCTTCGATGAGTCCATCGGGTGCATGGGCAGTGGCGTGCAAATCCGGAGCAAGCTCGCGGATGCCCTGGTGATGTAAACTGTTCACATCAATCTTATCTATTCCCAAAATATCAACCAACCGGCTGTTACCATCCACTTTAACAGAATGCGCCAGGAAATCAGGTGGTTGATCTGGCCAACAATCATGCTTCAGGGAATTTGAGCGCTGGTCCTGGAGATCTTCATACAAGCTGCCCCCTAAAGCCACATTGATCACTTGCATTCCACGGCAAATCCCCAAAAAGGGTACTTTGCCTTTTACAACCTCTTTGAAGAGTTGGATTTCCAGATTGTCTCGATCCTCATCGATACTGTTTACTTTGGGGTGAGGTTTCGACCCATATTGGTCTGGGTGGACATCCCCACCCCCGCTGAACAGCACGCCATTTAAGCGAGGCAGCATCTCCGATAACCAATCACCTGGCAAACCCAATGGAATCAATACCGGGCAAGCCCCAACCATGGTTAACGCTTCTAAATAAGTCTCCAATACGCCCACTTGGGGATAGCCCCTTGAGTCGAGTGACCGGGCAGTTGTCACTCCAATCAACGGGATCGTCATACCTGCCTCCGAGTTTTGTGAGGGTCAATTAAACGGCATAAGGGCGTAGCAACCAGTCCAGCTACGCCCTCAAAAAACAAGAACATTTAGCACTTAGAGAGTCAAGCGTTGAATTTTTGTTTAAGGCGAGCGCGTTTTCCCGTTCGCTCACGCAAATAATACAATTGCGCCCGGCGGACATGAGAGTGACGTTCCACAAGAACTTTCTCCAGTCGTGGCGAGCGCAATAAGAAGGTACGCTCAACGCCAATACCATTGCTGGCTATACGGCGGACGGTGAAGTTGGCATTATTACCGCTATTACGCAAGCGGATTATCGTCCCCCGGAATTCCTGCGTCCGCTCGTTATTCCCTTCTTTGATGCGGATGAATACTCTTACAATATCACCCGAGTGCAATTCAGGGACATTCTCATTTACGGGTGCCTCTACAGCTTTCAAGAGATCGCTCATCGTTCAAATTCCTTACTTTTACAAAAGTTACCACACATAAGAAGTGTGAAGTTTACAATTATGATTTCCACAATATAAAACCGCCCTTGGCGGCGCGGGTCGAGATTATACCACGCCCGCAAGGATTTGAGAAGAGTTTGTTTCCTAATGTGTTAGCGCAAAGTAGCGCATCTCAATAGTGAGATAACCTAGTATATCAAGCAAACCGCCTGTTTTATCCGTCACCATCCCAGGACCAGTTTCGTAATCTTTCCATTGCACGTCGAGAAGTTAGGTCTAATTGCAATGGAGTAATAGAAACGTACCCTTCAGATAAAGCGCCGAAATCAGTACCATTTTCAGGGATTCCGGTAGGTGCTTCACCCCCGATCCAGTGATAGGGTCGACCGCGAGGATCCTGACGGCTTACTAATGAATCGCGATAGACGCGTAGTCCCTGGCGAGTGATCTTGTATCCTTTGATTTGATCCGTGGGTAGATAAGGAACATTGACATTGAACAGGGTATCATCGGGCAACCCTTCTGAGATCACCTTGGAGACAATCCGCCGAGCCGCTCGGGCGGCCGGTCCAAAGTCAATGATTCCTGGATGATTCTCCGGTGAGTTCAAGGAGATTGCCAGAGCCGGTAACCCCCAAATTGCACCTTCCATGGCAGCAGTCACCGTACCGGAATAGGTAACATCATGACCCAGGTTGGCTGTGGGATTTATCCCTGAGATCAGCAGGTCAATCTTCTGTGATACGAGGCCCAGTACTGCTAAGGCTACACAGTCAGATGGAGCCCCATCTGTTGCCAGAGCACTAGTCCCATCAGCCAGCTTCACTTCTTTGACTCGCAAAGGGCGATCCATGGTCTTCACGTGTCCGGAAGCCGACCAGTTCCGGTCTGGTGCTAAAACCGTCACTTCACCCAAATTACGCATCTCTTGGGTGAGAGCTAACAGTCCTGGGGCAGTGACCCCGTCATCGTTGGTTACAAGTATATGCATGGATATAATGATGCTAAGTGAAAAGTGACCAGTTTGTTAGAAATTCGGGTTGGTATTATAACCTGTATCATGAAATCAGGGCATTTTTGCCCGTAAAATCTTTACTGCTTATGCTCTTAGATATGGATGTAGATGGTAAAATGCTTCCACCCCAGGATAAAGGTGAGTAAAGGCATTTTTGTTTAAATAATTTTGATTGGAGGAGAGAAGAATGAACACAATCGGTAGGCGCATCATCAGCATTACTATGGTCATACTAGCTGTGGTCAGCTTGATCATAACCGTATACGGCATTGTCCAAATCTGGCAATGGCGAGAACCCGTCATAGAAAATATTTCAGACGGCTTAGAACTGGCAAGCTCTACTCTACAAGCAACAGCTGATGGATTGGTCGTTGTGGGCCAATCCTTAGATTCTGTTGTAAACAGCATATCTGGTTTGGAAAGCACTGTCGCCACCTTAGCCAAGTCGATCGAAGATACAGCCCCATTAGTAAGTTCGCTGGCAATATTAACGGGCGAAGTGCTACCTGACGCGGTGACCTCCGCACAAAC